>JBKOWA010000082.1:0-6172 GCA_046724155.1 Actinomycetota bacterium | reverse complement strand
ACGGTGGACCCGCGCGGCTTCCGGTCCGGCTCGATGAACGAGCTGCTGCCCGACGCCGAACGCTACCGCTGAGGTGCCGGTCGCAGGTGGCGCCGGTCGCAGGCGGTGCCGGTCGCAGGTGGCGCCGGTCGCAGGCGGCGCCGGTCGCAGGCGGTGCCGGTCGCAGGCGGTGCCGGTCGCGGGTGGCGCCGGTCGCGATCCGCCGCGGGTGACGGCTGAGCCGCGGAAGGCGAGGCGCGTAGGCGGCCCCTGGGGGCGGTGTGACCACGGAGCGGCTGATGGCGGGCTGCTGTATCGGCGGGCGTCCGCGGTGCTGCCGGGACGCCCACCGAACCCTCTCCCGCTTTAGTTAGACGACAACCCGCAGGTGCACGGTCACGGCGTTGCCACCGGCGCTCGCCGACAGCCCGACCGCCCGGACGGCCTTGGTGTCCGGCGGGAGGCCCCCGGCGTCGGACAACACGGGGGCACGCTGCGTGTCGACGTAGATCAGGTACTGCGACGACCCGGCATCCGGCAGCGCCTTGCGGTACAGGTCGCTGTTTCCGAGCCCGCCCTGACCGCTGGCCAGTTTCGTTAGGTAGTCCTGGGAGGTGGCAAGCACCAGACCCTCGTTGGTCTGCTGCTGCACGACCTCGACATCGCTGTCCGCCTGGTCCAGCAACCGCTGCGCGACCTCCTTCGCCCGGGCCGGGTCCGAGGTCTTGGTCACCACGCCGACCAGCGGCGTCGAGGCGTCGCCGGAGACCGCGAGCACGGTCTGCGAGCCGATCAGGATCTCCAGGTCCTGAGGCAGCCGCAGGCCGTACTCGTCGAATGCGGTGTCGAGATCCTCGGTCAGCCCGGCCTTCTTCAGCGCCTCGTAGCCCTGCCGGACGGCCTGGTCGCCGCCGCTGATGCCCACCGCGACGGCGGTGTCATCGGGCAGCTTGGCCACCCGGTCACCGACCGAACCAGTGGGCTGCGAAGAGATGCCGAACGCCTTCATGGTCAGGTCGGCCACGGTGTCGGTGAACCGCAGGCCGGCCGCGATCCGGATGTTGCTCAGCGCGTCGAGGTTCAGGTTCGCGGCCGATCCCTCGCGGGGCGCCAGCCGGATCGCTTCGGCGAGGTTCGTCCAGGCGGTGAGCACCCCGCCGTCGCCGCCGACCGCCTCCACGTCCCCGCGGTAGGTGCTGTTGCCGGCCAGCGCGGACTTGGCCGAGTCGTTCACGGCCAGCTGCGCGATGGCCTCCGTCTCGGCCAACGTCACGGTGCCGTCGCCGACGACGTACCCGAAGTGGTCCTCCTTGGCCAGCTCGGCCAGCCCACGGCGCGCGGCGTCCGCGTCCTTCACCTCGGCCACGAAGACGGTCTGGACTTTGCCGCCCTGCGGATCGGCGGCCACCGCCACGTGCTTGCCCAGCCACGGCTGCACGTTCTGGACGAACTTCTGCCGGTCCGCCGGGTCCGAGAAGATCTCCTCGAGGAGTCCGTCCAGCAGCGTGTCGGCATCCTCCTTGACGTGCACGCCAGGGAAGTGCTTCAGGAAGCGGAACGCGGCGATCTTCTGCCCGGCGGGCGGGTCGAGGTTGATCTCGGCGTAGGCCACCACGTCGGCCGGCACCTTCTTGTCCAGGGTGGCGCCGCTGCCGGACAGCAGCGTGTACGCCGCGACACTGCCACCGGTGACCGCCACCACGGTCGCGGCGGCGACCGCGATCCACAAGCCGCGGCGCCGCCGCCGGGGCGGGGTGACCGGCACGCCCGGTCCGCCGGTCAGATGGTCGGCTCCGCCCGGCCCGCTGGTCAGATATTCGGACTGGTACTGCTGGTAGGGCTGCCCGTAGCCGACACCCGGCAGTTGCTGGGTCGGGTAGCGCGCCGAGGGATCCTGCGCCGAGTACGGCTGTCGGGGGTACTGGTCCGGGGACCCTCCCGGGCCCTGGCCGTACTGCCCCGGGTACTGGGCCTGCCCCGGGTACTGGGCCTGCCCCGGGTACTGGGCCTGCCCCGGGTATTGCGGCCCCGGGTACTGCGGCGGGCTCTGGCCGTAGGGGCCGGGGGACTGCCCCGGCGCCTGCCCGGCCTGGGGGTCCGGGTACTGCCCCGGCGTCGGACCGGTCTGCAGACCGGGGTACTGCCCGGGTGGGTGGCCAGCCTGCCGATCCGGGTACTGCCCCGGCGTCGGGCCGGTCTGCTGGCCGGAGTGCTGCCACGGGGGCGGGCCAGCCTGCGGGTCGGGATACTGCGGCGCGGTGGGACCGGTCTGGTACCCGGGGTACTGCGGAGGGGGTGGGAAGCCGGCCCCCTGCGGCGGTTCGATCGGTTGGCCGTCCGGTGGGTCTGGCTGGTGTTCGGACATCGTCCCCTCCATCGTTCCCTGCAGGTTCTCATTGTGACGCTGGCCAACCCCGGTTGGTGCCAGGTTGGCCGTGCCCGGGGACGAAGAGGCGACTACCCTGGTCCGTCGGTGTAACCGCAGTGGCTACGCCAGCACCGTCGTCACACCCATGAGGAGTCACGTGCCCACCGGCAAGGTCAAGTGGTTCAGCGCGGAAAAGGGCTTCGGATTCCTTGCGCGGGAGGACGGCGAGGACGTCTTCGTCCACCGGGACGCGCTGCCGGCCGGGGTCACCGAGCTCAAGCCGGGTCAACGGGTGGAGTTCGGGATCGTGGCCGGCCGCCGTGGCGACCAGGCGCTGAGCGTGCGGGTGCTCGATCCGTTGCCCAGCGTGGTCAAGGCGATGCGGAAGCAGCCGGATGAGATGGTTTCCATCGTCGAGGATCTGATCAAGCTGCTGGACGGCCTGGAGGGCACCTACCGCCGCGGCCGGCACCCGGACCAGAAGACTGCGCACAAGACCGCCACCCTGCTGCGCCGGGTGGCGGACGACCTGGAGGCCTGAGCACCAGCGCCCGGCGGTCACCGGGCAGGAGCGGGCGGTCATCGCAGCGGCGGGCAGCCGGGGGTGAGCCCCGCGGCGGTGGCCCGGCCGAGCAACGCCTCGACGGCCGCGTACCCCTCGTCGCCGAGATCTCGGGTGAACTCGTTGACGTACAGCGCGATGTGCCGGCGCTGCACCTCGGGTGACATCTCCTGGGCGTGCTCGGCGACATAGCCGGCGCTGGCCTCCGGGTGCCGCCAGGCGTACTCCACCGAGGCCCGGGCCACCGCCCCGAGCCGCCCGGCGTCCAGCCCGCGGCGGGCCAGGATCGCACCGAGCGGGATGGGCAGGCCGGTCTCCGCCTCCCACCACCCGCCGAGGTCGGCCAGGCAGCTCAGGCCGTACGACGGGTAGGTGAACCGCGCCTCGTGGATCACCAGACCGGCGTCGTACCGGCCGGCGGCCACCCCCGGCATGATCCGGTCGAACGGCACCACGTCCACCCGCCCCGGCGGGGTGCCCGCCGACCACAGCCGGAACAGCAGGTACGCGGTCGTGCGGTCGCCCGGCACCGCGACCCGGGCGCCGCGCAGCCGGTCCCGGTCCGCGCTGCCGGTGGTGAGCACCAGCGGTCCGCAGCCACGGCCCAGCGCTCCGCCGCTCGGCAGCAGCTCGTACCGGTCGAGCAGCCAGGGCAGCGCCGCGTACGACACCTTCACCACGTCGTACTCGCCGCGCTCGGCCGCGCCGTTCGTCACGTCCACGTCGGCGAACCGCACCGCCACCGCCGGCGCCCCCGGAACCAGGCCGTGCGACCAGGCGTGGAAGACGAACGTGTCATTCGGGCACGGCGAGTGGGCCAGGGACAGCGGGTGGCTCATCCCGTATCCCGACTCGTTCCACCCTCCCGCCCGGGTGCCGACCGAGCCGCCGCGTCGCGGGTCCACCGGCCGGCCGCCGGATGGCTCTGTGGCCCGGTGCTGCGCACCGGCTGCCGGCTCACGGAGGTCTCGGGGGTCATGGGGGCACCTCCTCGGTGCGGGGCAGCTCGTCGGCGAGCAGGGCGGCCACCGCCGAGCCGGTCGCGGCCAGCGCCCCGGGAATGTCCCAGGCGGCCAGGTCGCGCCGGCCGACCACGTTCGACAGCCCGCGGATCTCCAGCATCGACACCCGGTTCGGTCGGGTCGCCGCGTACACCCCGGCGCCCTCCATCGCCTCGGCCACCGCCGTGTGCCGGGCCGCCAGCAGCGCCGCCCGGCCGGCCGTCCCGGTGGCGGTCGACACGGTGAGGATCGGGCCGACCTTGGCGCCGCTGCGGTCGGCGGCGACGGCGACCAGCGCAGGGCTGAGCTCGTGCTCGGTCTCGCCGAAGCCGAGCTCGTGCAGCGCCAGGAACCCGCTCGGCGACTCCGCTCCGAGGTCGGCGTGCACGATCCGGTTGGCCACCACCACGTCCCGTACCTGGGCCCGCGGGGCGAAGGCGCCGCCGATCCCGGCGCAGATGACCAGGTCGTAGGGCATCCGGGCGAGCAGGGTCGCGGTGCCCGCGGCGGCCGAGGCCGGACCCACCCCGCAGCTGACGACCGCCGTCTCGCCGGCCCCGCTGGCCACCAGCCAGCGCGGGTACCGCCCGGCGCGGTCGACCCGGCCCCCGCCCAGCGCGCCCACGACGGCGTCCCGCTCCGCCGCCACGGCGGTGACCACCAGGATCCGGCTCGCCATCAGCCGGCCGGGTAGCCGTCGGTGTCCAGCCGGCTCGGGCCCGGCTGCGGGGGCAGCGGCGGGTGCTGAGCCTGGGCCCGGCGGGTGATCATGATGTAACCGAACGCTGCCACCAGCAGCCCGGCGGCGACCGAGAAACCCACCGTGCCGCGGCTGGGCAGCAGGATGCCCAGCGCGCCGCCGAACACCCAGGCCAGCTGCAGCACCGTCTCGGAACGGGCGAACGCGGTGGCGGTCAGGTGCTCGGGCACCTCGCGCTGGATGATCGCGTCCAGGGCCAGCTTGGCCAGGCTGTTGGCGGCCCCGACCACCAGCGCCAGCAGCACCGCGCTCTGGATGCCGTACGTCACTGCGGCGACCACGCACATGCCGGCGGACATCCCGATCGCGGTCAGCACCACCACCTCCGGCCGGGACAGCCGCAGCCGGGCGCCGGCCGTCGTGCCGGCCAGGCTGCCGATGCCGGCCGCGGCCACCACCGCGCCCAGCTCGGCCGCCGCCGCGGCACCGTGCAGCCGGCTCTGGATCAGGAACGCCATGAACAGGGTGAGGAAGCCGTTCAGGCCGCGAACCGCGGCGGTAGCGCGCAGGGCCAGGGTCACCTGCGGGCTCAGGCTGAGCCGGGCCCGCCACCAGCCGCCGGAGCTCGCCGGCCGACGCTGCCCGGGGGCCGGCTCCGGGGAGTCCACATGCCGGGGCAGCCGGACCGCCAGCAGCGCGCCGGCCACGAACACCACGGCGGTGGCCCACAGCGCGGCCGGGTAGCTCCCGGTGAGCTTGATGAACCCGGCGACCATCAGGCCGGCCAGGGCGGCGGCGGCCAGCCCGAAGATGGACAGCCGGGCGTTCGCGCTGACCAGGGTCAGCTGCGCGGGCATCACCCGGGGTACCGCGGCGGCGCGCAGCACCCCGTAGGCCTTGGCCAGCACCAGCGCGCCGAACGCGGCCGGGTAGAGGGCGATGCTGTGGAAGTTCGCCGCCATGATGTAGGCGAGCAGCGCCCGGCCGAGCAGGGTGCCGGCCAGGGCCCACCGGCGGCCGTGCTGCAGCCGGTCGAGCACGGGGCCGATCACCGGCGCGACCACGGCGAACGGCGCCATCGTGATCACCAGGTAGAGCGCGACGTTGGCGCGCTGCTGGCTGGTCGCCGCGGAGAAGAAGATCGTGCCGGCCAGGCAGACCGCGATCATCGCGTCCGCCGCCATGTTGACGGCGTTCAGCCAGATGAGCTGCGTCAGCCCGGTCTCGCCGGCGCCCTGCGCCCGGCTCGCGGCGCCGACCTTGCGGACCAGTTGCCGGGACAGGTACGACGTGCGGGCGGCGGCCACCCGGGTCACGGTCAGTTTCCTGGGCACGGTCGCGCCCGGCGGTGGCGGGTCGGCCCGGGGCGACCGGTCCCGGTAGCCCCGGTCGTGGTGGCCGCCGTCCTGGTAGCCCCGGTCGTGGTGGTCCCCGTCCCGGGAGCCGCCGGCCGGGCGGTCCCCGTCCCGGTAGCCCTGGGGCGGGTAGCTCAGATCCCGGCGGTCGCTGCTGCGGCGGTCGCCGTCGGGACTGCCGCGCCGACCCCCGACGTCGGGGTGGTC
>JBKOWA010000214.1:0-3361 GCA_046724155.1 Actinomycetota bacterium | reverse complement strand
GTGTAGATGCTGTTGCGGAACAGTCGCATCGGGAGGATCGGCTCGGTGGCGTGCTGCTCGACCAGCACGAACAGCACCGTCAGCAGCACCCCACCGACCAGCAGCACCATCGCAATGCCCTCGGTCCAGCCGTAGGTCTGACCCCGCCAGTCCAGGTAGAGCAGGAACATCGAGACCGCGGCGACCACCAACGTGGCGCCAAGGTAGTCGATCTTGTGCTCCCGGCGGTGCAACGGCAGCCGGAGCGCTATCGACGTGGCGACCAGCGCGGCCGCGCCGATCGGCAGGTTGATGTAGAAGATCCACCGCCAGCCGGGACCGTCGGTCAGCCAGCCGCCCAGCAGCGGGCCGATCACGCTGGACACCCCGAACACCACGGCGAAGTAGGCCTGGTACCGCCCGCGCTCCCGGGGCGGGATCACATCGCCGATGGTGGCCAGCGCGATGGCCATCAGCCCGCCGGCACCCAGCCCCTGCACCGCCCGGAACATGATCAGCTCGGCCATGTTCTGCGCGGCGCCGGACAGCGCGGAGCCGATCAGGAAGATGACGATGGCCGCCTGGAAGATCAGCCGGCGGCCGTACAGGTCGGAGATCTTGCCCCACAGCGGGGTCGCCGCGGTGGAGGTCAGCAGGTAGGCGGTGACCACCCAGGACAGCTTGTCCAGGCCGCCCAGGTCGCTGACGATCCGGGGCAGCGCGGTGCCGACGATGCTCTGGTCGAGCGCGGCCAGCAGCATGCCGGTCATCAGCCCGGCGAGCACGACGAGGATCTCGCGGTGCGACAGGTGGGTCGGCCGCTCCGGGTCGGCGGGCTCACCGCCCGGCAGGGCTCCTGCTCCGGCCGTGGGCTGGCTCATGTGTCTTCTCCTCGTCCAGACGGCTCACGTCGTCGGCCAGGCGGGTGAGCAGGCTCACCAGCGCCTCGCGGTCCTCAACAGCCCAGGTGGCGAACGCCCTGGACATCAGGGCCTGCCGAGCCTGGAACCACTCGTCCAGCACAGTCTGTCCCGCGGCACTGACACAAACGCGGGCCGCGCGGCGGTCGTTCGGATCCGCGCCGCGAACGACCAGCGCGGCCTGCTCCAGGTTGCGCAGGTGCCGGCTGACGGTGGAGGCGTCCAACTGCAGCCGGTCAGCCAGCTCCGAGGGGCGCGCCGGCCCGTGGCAGGCCACCGCGTGCAGCACCAGGAAGGCGCCCGGCTCCAGCGGCTGCCGCGCACGCATTCGGCGGGAGATCGCGATCAGGGCCAGCAGGAAGGCGTGCTCGGGCCCGGGGTCGGTGGCCAGCCAGCCACCGCCCGCGGCGGCGCACCCCCGTTCCTCCCCTGGGTTCACGCCGCCAGGCTAAATCAGTTGCATGGCGCAAGCAAACTATTACCCGGCGGCGCTCAGGCCGGCACGAACCGCACCAGGTTGACGTACCGCGGCCGGGGCAGCACCACCCGCCGAGCCAGCCCCTGCCGCAGCGCCACCGCCGCCTGCCGCTGGTGCCCCACCAGGTCGAAGCCGGCCAGCCCCCGCCACCGGCCGTCGAGCAGCACCGAGGCCGCGTACCCCCACCCGGCGAGCAGGTCCAGTACCGGCTCGACCGGCTGCATCCGCGCCTCGAGCTCGATCAGCAACGTCGGCCGATCCCGCCTGATGGTCAGCTCGCCCCCGCGCAGCGCCGGCAGCTCGTGGCCCTCCACGTCCAGCTTGACGAACCGGAGATCGGTGAGGCCGAGGCTGTCCAGGGTGACCACCCGCACCGTGGTGCCCGGCCCGGCCGACGGGGTGAGCGAGGCGATGCCCTCCCGCCCGCGGCCGGCGTTCGGGATCCATAGTCGCGCCGCGCCCACCTGAGCGCCGAGCGCAGCCTGGACCACCTCCACTCCCGGCAGGGTGGCCCGCAGCACGCCCGCCAGCCGGGGGTTGGGCTCCACCGCCACCATCCGGTCGGCACGCCTGCGCAGCCGGTACGACCACGGGCCGTACCAGGCGCCGACGTCGAGCACGGTGCCGTGCCCGGTGGTCAGCTCGGCGAGCCGCCGCAGCTCCGGTTCCACGCGTGGGTAGACGCGCCGGATCGCTCGGGCCAGCACCGGGTCCGGCAGCAGCCCGGCCGCGGCGTTGGCCAGCCGGCCGAGCACTGACGTCGCGCCGACCGAGGCCGCCCGGGCAGGATCCATGCCGCGCAGCGTAGGGCCTTGCCCGCGCCCGTTGAGGAGCCAGGGCGCCTGCACCGGTCCGCCCGGGGTCAGCCCCGGCCGGGTAGCAGGGCGAAGGCCGGGAAGGAGCATCTGGTTGGTCGCCGGCCGGACACCGCCACGCGGAGCTGCGCGGCGGTCTCCGCGCCGGCCGTTGTGAACCTTCCGCGGTGCGCGGTACGGGCCTATAGTCGCGATCACAATTGGTTGAAACTACAAGGGGTTCGCCATGGATGTCGTGGTGCTGATCGGCCGGGTGATCTTCGCGCTGCTGTTCCTGAGCAGCGGCGTCGGGCACCTCATGCAGACCGACTCGATGGCCGGCTACGCGCAGGCCCGGGGCGTGCCCTCACCAAGAGTCGCGGTCCAGCTGAGCGGCCTGCTGCTGCTGGTCGGCGGGCTGTCGGTGCTGCTGGGGGTCTGGGCCGACCTCGGCGCGCTGCTGCTGGTGCTGTTCCTGGTGCCGGCCGCCGTCCTGATGCACGGCTTCTGGCGGGAGACCGACCCCGGCGCCCGGCAGCTGGAGACCATCCAGTTCACCAAGGACATCGCGCTGGCCGGCGCGGCGTTCGCACTGTTCGGGTTCTTCGCCGGTGTCGGGTCCGACCTCGGGCTGACCCTCACCGGACCGCTGTTCAACCTCAGCTGAGCGGGGCGGTGCCGCGCATTCCGGGCGGCGACGGTCCGGGGGTCAGTCGGCGAGGTGGCGCAGCCAGCGGTCCGGCGCGGAGAGGAAGTCCTGCCGGTCGCGGACCAGGTCCAGCTCGGCCCACCGCGGGCCCGGTTCGGCGTGCAGCCGCCGGCCCGCGGCTCACTCCTCGTCGTCGGCGCGGGCCAGCCAGGTGGCCAGCCGTTCGACCGGCGTCTCGAACTCCGGGTACGCGTCCACGAAGTCCCGCAGCCGCTCGGCCAGCCAGCCCAGGCTGACGGTCTCCTCGCCGCGCCGCTCGGCCAGCTCCTCGATCCCGCGGTCAGTGAAGTACACCGGATGCGGACCTCAGGCGAACGCGGACTCGACCAGCGCCCGCTGCTCCTCCTCGTGCCGCCGGCCGGAGCCGGTCGCCGGCGCGGAGGCCGGCGGCCGGGCCCGCACCTGCAGCGTCACGCCGGGCAGCTTGGCCGGCAGGTTGAGCGCGAGGAACGGCCAGGCGCCCTGGTTCAGCGGCTCCTCC
>JBKOWA010000122.1:0-3261 GCA_046724155.1 Actinomycetota bacterium | reverse complement strand
TGCCGGGCCCGGGCCGTAGTGGGCTTGGCCCGAGCCCGGCACGGTGGGGGGTGGCGTGCTAGTTGAGGATTCGGCGCAGGGTGGCCAGGGTGGCGGTGTCGAGCTGGTCGATACCGCCGTCAACGGCGCGCAGCATGTTCCGTTCGGCGCGTGCGGCGCCCCGGACGGTCTGTTCGTGGTGGACGTAGGTGTTCACCGCCTGCACCACACCCCAGGCGGTACCGCGCCACGGGCTGACCCGCGCGTCGTGGTTCCACAGCCGGCCCAGGGTTTCGCGTTTGCGTTCGGCGATGCTGGCCGACCGCCCGCGCTCGGCCGGGATCGGGGTGTGGGCGTCCAGGAACGCCGCCCACTGCCGGTCGGTGACCGTGGTCCGGGTCAGCTGGGCGACCTCGGCGGCGAAGTCGGCGGCGATGGTGTGCACGATCGCCAGCGCCTGGCGGGCCTCGCCCAGCCGTAGCCGGCTGTAGCGGGAGTGCCGGACCTTGACCCGCTGGCCGTGTTCGGCCAGGGCGGCGGACATGGTGTTGTCGCAGACCACGTTGGTCACCACCCGCTGGAAGGTGGTCGCCAGGGAGCCGTCATGGGAGGTGCAGGCCAGCAGGTTCGGCCGAAACGCCACCCCTTCGGGGGTGGTGATCGTCTCGGGCACCTCCACCGACACCCAGGCGACGGCGCCACCCTTGAGCAGCCCGGCCGAACCGACCGACAGGGAGTCGTCCAGGACGGACGCCACCGTGTCCAGCAGCCATTCCCGGTACTGGTGGATGGTGTAGCCGGCCGAGAACACCCCGAGTACCGCGCCGCTGTCGGAACGCACGACGGCCTGCCGGTCCGCCACGGGTGCATACCGCACGGCCTGCCCGGTCTCGTCGATGCCGTCCGCGGCGGCCAGGTCCTCGGCCGGCAGGCTCACCAGCACCGGCCTGGAGGTCGCGTCCCAGGCGAACAACCGCCGGGCCACGTCCGGCACGGGTACCGGCCCGGGGTAGTGGTTCGGTTCGGCGCCCTGCTGCTCGGCCCGATAGTGCCACGCGTGCCCGCGCTTGTCGGTGAATCCGATCAAGGTCTGGGTGTTCAGCCACTGCGCGGTTTCGGCGCTCATGATCTGGTCCTCTCTCAGGGATGGGTTGGGGATGTGGGCGGGGTTCTGGCCAGCGGTTGCCGGCACGGGCCAGAACCCGGATGTCTGATCGGTGGTGGGGTTGGCCGGCCGGCATCGGCCCGATGCCGGCCAACGGCGGGGGTCCGGTCAGGCTGCGTCGCAGCTGGCCGGCCGGAGCTGGGCGGCGGCGGCCGGGGTGGCGCCGACGAGGTAGGTCCCGGGCCGTACCGCGGTCAGCGGCATGTGCGGCAGCGACTCGCCCGGGTACGGGGTGTGCAGCACGATCCGCCCGGCCAGCTCCCCCGGCGCGTCGTCGCAGATCCGGCGCAGGGTGAAGGTGAACGCGCCACGCGGGTCACCCACGGACAGGCTGAGGGTGACCGAGTCGGCGGACTCATCCACCCTGATTCCGGCGCCGTTGCACCACGACAGCGGGATCCGCTCCGGGTCGTGCCGGCCCTCCTGCGAACCGGTCAGGGCACCGTCCGGCCGGTCGTAAGCCGCGCAGAGAAGCCCGTCGGCGGCCTCGGTGGCCCACCCGGCGGTGGTCTCGGTCAGGTCCTCACCGCAGGCCCGGCAGCGCCAGAGCGTACCGGCGCCGGTACCGAACTCCAGGGTGACCGACTCGGTCTCGCCGTCGGATGCGATCGGCAGGCCATCGGCGCACAGCGCAGCGAACATCACGAACCTCCACACAGGACAGTCGAACCAGCGGATCAGCGGCGGACAAGACAGGACGTTCCGGAGTGCCCCCGGGCGGGCCGGCCGGCATTCGGCCGGCCCCGGTGCCCGGGGGTGTCAGCAGATGAGGAACCCGACCCGGCCGGACTGGCAGGCCGGGCAGGCCACGGTGCCCCGCTCGTCGAAGTCGGCGGCGTCGTCGAAGTCCCACCCGTCGGCGGCGGTGTCGTCTTCGGTGGTGAAGTGCCAGGAACCGCACTCGGCGTACCAACGGCCGCCGCAGGACTCGCACCCGGCCAGGCACCGCGACGCGCCGAACCCCTCGACCTCCACAGCCCAGTACGTCAGCCGCTCGGCCGCCTCCTGCGGGTCCGTGCACTCGCCGACGTCCACCCCGGCCACCCCGACCAACCTCGACGCGCCGAAGT
The DNA here is from genome assembly GCA_046724155.1 of Actinomycetota bacterium. Lineage (GTDB taxonomy): Bacteria > Actinomycetota > Actinomycetes > Mycobacteriales > JACQDL01 > JBKOWA01. The sequence goes on along the minus strand of JBKOWA010000122.1, from coordinate 1,047 downwards.
CACCGACCGTGCCGACCACATACCAGCCCGGCTCCACCGGCCGGGAACGGTCGGTGACCTCGCACCGCTCGGCCGGACCGACCCGGGACGCGCCCGACCAGCTGTAGGTGACCGCGACCAGCGCGAACGGCTGCAGCACCCGAACCGCCAGCAGTTCCCGGCCGGTGCTCAGGTACGCCTGGCTGGCCGTCTCCGACCACACGACATGCACACCGCTGAGGTAGCCCGCCTTCGCCAGGCTCGACAGCACCCCGTCGACCGTGTCCGCGGACACGATCACTCCGCCGCCATCCGCAGCACCGGGCAGGAAGTCCGCGGCCTGTACCCGGTCGGACGGCGCAACGGCGAACACGTCAGACCCGGACGTCGCCAGCTCCAGCGCCTCAGCCAACGGCCCGCCAGCGTCGATATCGGCGGACTCCAACACCGCGCGGACCGTCTCGGCCCCGTCGACCCACAATTCGTACTGCGCCACGGACACGTCTACCAAGGACATCACAGACCTCACCCCTCAAAAGCATTACCGGATGGTGAGTTACGAAGCAGGCTTCCGGGTTGCCGTCCCGTTCTCTGCTAGGTTCAATTCTACTCCACACCGCACGGAAAGCAATAGGAACGCCCCGAACAGCGGCGGTATTTTCTCGCACTCACTGCCCCCGTTGCGGCGATAGCGACGGGCCGGACGGGCCATTCTGCCGAGCCTGTCAAATTGGTCGAGCGAGCACGCCAGCTTGACCGAGAGAACCATTCAACGAGCAGGACCACAAAGAGGCGAACCAAAGAATGGCCGGGGAATGCGGAATTGAATTATCGCACAGAAGAACCGACCAGGACGACGGCTATTCCCGGACCTGGAAATCCTCCTACCGCACCTCACCCCTCCTTACCTGCCTCTTTCGTGGCTGTTAGTCGCGGCGACCATCGGAGGGGGCTTCACCGCCTCCCACCTGCACCAAGACCGCAGGAAGGGTCCTTCCGCTCTAGAAGGAAGCTCGACTGGAAGGTGCACAAGCAGGTCGATGAGTAGCCTCATCAGCATGTCGGCAC
>JBKOWA010000238.1:0-3078 GCA_046724155.1 Actinomycetota bacterium | reverse complement strand
TTGCGACATCGAGGTCGCACGTGGTGAGTGAGCTTGTCGAGGAGGTTCGGCGTATGTCGAAGACGTAGCTACGGGTTTGTGTTCGACCCGTCCCTACCGTGACGTGCGTGGCCGGTTCCTGATCGGTCGGGTACGGAGCTCGCGGGAAAGCCCAAGGACCGCTGATCCAACCGTGGTGGTCACAGGTGAAGGGAAAGGCCGGTATAGGGCGACTATCAGGGAACTCTTGCTGATGCCTCGTTAGATGTACATCCCGGGTTGGGTAGTAGGTCCGGGGTGCCAGGGATCGGTCGTTGAGAGGCGGCAGGCGGCGGCCACGGAGTTCACGATGGCCTGGGAACACCGTCATCCCCGGGGTAAAGAGAGCGCCCGGCCCGGTCTGGGTCTCACGCGTGCGGAACGTGTAAACCCTGCCAGGGTCCGTCGCGGTGTGCCGGGTATGCACGCCGGTGGTGGTAGGCCGACAGTAATGGGGGCGGAACTCCTCTGGCAGGACAGGGTGCCCAAGAAGCGAACGCCGGCGGCTGAAAGGCGGCAGGAAACCGCAGGTCGTAGTACCGGGGGCCTCCTCCCGGGTGGCCGGCGGATAACTGGCCGGATACCGGGGCCTGGTGTGCCCGGCCCTGAAAGGGGTGCTGACGTGGGCAGGTGAGCCTTTGAAAGGAACGCACAGCATATGCCAGAACCAAGGGACAAGTTGGACACTTCGGTGAACGGACCTGCGGGCTCGAGCCCTGCTTTCGATGGTGCTGCCTGGGATCGGGTGGACTGGCGGGGGCATGAGGAGCGGGTACGGCGGCTGCGGTGCAGGATTTTCAAGGCGGCGAAGGACGGGGACCTGGCAGGAGCCAGGGACCTGCAGAAGCTGATGCTGCGGTCCTGGTCGAACACGCTTGTGGGTGTGCGGCAGGTCACGCAACGCAACACGGGCCGGCGGACTGCGGGGATCGACGGGCTGGTCGCGTTGACCAGCCAGGCCCGGGCCGAGGTGGCGGTGCAGGTGCACGCCACACGAAGCTCGTGGCGGCCCTTAGCGGTCCGGCGGGAGTACATCCCGAAAGCCGGTGACAAGACCAAGATGCGACCCCTCGGCATACCAGTGATCGTCGACCGGTGCCACCAGGCCCGGGTCAGAAACGCGCTGGAGCCAGAGTGGGAGGCCCGGTTCGAGCCCCGGTCCTACGGGTTCCGGCCAGGCCGCGGCTGCCACGACGCGATCGAGTCCTTGTTCTTAACCTTGCGTGGGAAGACCACGCGGGTGTGGATCCTGGATGCGGACCTGGCGGGCGCGTTCGACAATATCAACCACGACCACCTGCTCGAGGCGATCGGTGACTTCCCCGCGAGGCGGATGGTCGCCGGCTGGCTGAAAGCAGGGATCGTCGAGGCCGGGAAAGGGTTCCCGCCCACGTTCTCACCAACAGAAGCGGGAACCCCCCAGGGTGGATTATGTTCAGCTGAACATAATCCACCTTATGAGCAGTGCTGGGTTATGTGCAGCGCTGGCTTGTTGGGCCTGGTGGGGGCGGGTGCCGGGGGTCGAGCGCTGCGCATAAGCCCGAGGATTCTGATCATGTGGTTCGGCGTGGTGCCGGGGCTGCATGGTCGGAGGTCGGCTGTGATGGGTGGGCCCTCGAAGCCGCCTACGCCGACGTCGTCACCGATGACCTGCCCGGATGGTACCAAGACCCCGGGCTGCTCAACTGGCTCGCCGCCCTGCGAACCTCCACCCCCCGAGAGGATTATGTGCAGCGTTCGACCCTCAGCCACGTCCTCACCAGGCCCGATGGGCCAACGCTGCGCATAATCCACCACTGCTCATAAGGTGGAGTCATTTCGCCCTTGTTGTTGAACATCGCATTACACGGGCTGGAGGAAGCCGCTGGTGTCCGCTACCTGACCGGCAGAAGAGCCGACGAGGTGGCGCCCACCAGTCCGACGCTCACCAGGTACGCCGATGACCTGGTCGTCTGCTGCCACACCAGGCAGCAGGCCGAGCAGGTCAAAGCGAAGCTGGCCGCATGGCTGGCACCCAGAGGGCTGGCCTTCAACGAGGCCAAGACCCGCATCGTGCGCCTCGACCAGGGGTTCGACTTTCTGGGGTTCAATCTACGCCGCTACCCGAACGGCAAACTGCTGATCAAACCGAGCGTCAAGGCCATCAAGAGGGTCCGCGCAAGGCTGGCCAGTGAGTTCCGCGTACTCCGCGGGGCCAACGTCGCGGCGGTCCTGGCGAAAATCAACCCCATTGTCCGGGGATGGGTCGCCTACTACCGCACGGTGGTGTCGTCCAGGGTGTTCACTACTCTGACCTACCACCTGTGGAAACTCACCTACAAGTGGGCGTGCTGGAGCCACCAGAACAAGCCGAAACGCTGGATTATCAGGCGGTACTACGGAAAGTTCAACAAGTTCAGGAACGACCGTTGGGTGTTCGGCGACCGGGACACCGGCGCCTACATGCCCAAACCGGCGTGGACTGACATCGTACGGCACACCCTGGTCAAAGGGCGGGCATCGGTCGATGACCCCGACCTGACCGAATACTGGACGCAACGTCGCCGGAAGGCCAAACCCCCACTCGACTCCTACACCGTCCGCCTGCTCACCAGGCAGGATGCCCGGTGCACCCTGTGCGGGGAACACCTCCTGAACCCCGACCGGCCACCCCAATCCCCCGAGGACTGGGAACGCTGGTACCACCGGGTGACAAGGAAGGCGATCAACGTGGGACACCTGGCCCACCACACTGCCGCGTCCGGCACCACGCCACACGATGACCGCACACACCTCGTACACGCCACCTGCAAACGCACCGGCACAACCCGGACAGCAAAAAGCAGGAACACCGAGTTGCAGCCAGCAACCTGAACCGCCCCAGCGGCTTGCTTGGGCCGTGTGCGTAGGAATGCGCATGCACGGTCCTGAGGGGGGCCTGGTGCAGAAATGCACCAGGCCTACCCGGCTCGGCCGCGCCGCCCGCAGACAGGTCGCGTTGTTGGACCCGGAGGGTGCCGCGGCCCGGCATCGGGAGCGGAAGAAGGAACGTAAGGTCGAGAAGTACCCCGTCGAGGACGG
>JBKOWA010000421.1:0-1908 GCA_046724155.1 Actinomycetota bacterium | reverse complement strand
GGCTCGCCGTCCCGGCGGCGGGCGCCGCGGCGGTCGGTTGGGCGGTCGGCCGGTTGCTGGGCGGCCTGCCACCGCTCGCGGTGGCGGTGCTCGGCGGGCTGGTGGTGACGTTCGCCTTCGCTGCCATGGCGCTGCCGGCGTCCCGGAGCATCCGGCTGCGCCGGCCGGTGCGCGGGCGGGGGGTGCGGGATGCACGCCGGTAGCCCGCGCCAGCGCCTCCTTCGCGGCACAACCGCCGCGCCGGTGCTGCTCATGTACCACTCGGTGGCGGCCTGCGACGCCGACCCGTTCCGGGTCACCGTGAGCCCGGCGCGGTTCGCCCGGCAGATGCGGCTGCTGCACCGGCTGGGCATCCGCGGCGCGTCCGTGCGGGAGCTGCTGGACCGCCCCGGCAGCGCCCCGGTGGGACCGCGGGTCGGCCTCACCTTCGACGACGGCTACCAGGACTTCCTGACCGGCGCGCTGCCGGTGCTGACCCGGTACGGCTTCACGGCCACGGTGTTCGTGGTCGTCGGCGGTCTCGGCGGCGACAACGACTGGGACCACCCCGCAGGCCCGCGCAAGCCGCTGCTCACCCCGGGGCAGGTGCGCGAGGTGGCCGAGGCCGGGATGGAGATCGGCTCCCACGGCCTGCGGCACGTCCGGCTGCTCACCCTGCCCGGCCCGCAGCTGCGCCCGGAGGTCGAGCACAGCCGGCACCTCCTGGCCCAGCTGACCGGCCGGGACGTGGCCGGCTTCTGCTACCCGTACGGCGCGGCGGGCCCCCGCGAGGTGGCGGCCGTCCGGGCGGCGGGGTACGGCTACGGCTGCATCGGGCCGCCCACCGAGCTGACCTGCCGGCACGCGCTGCAGCGCATCTACGTCGGAGACCGGGACGGCCCGGTCCGGCTGGCCGCGAAGTGGGCGCGGGACCGGCTCGGCTGCTACCGGCGGTATCCCGACCGGCGACCCGGCACCCGGCCGGCCGAGGAAGGCGTGGGTGTCCGATGAGAGTCCTGCACGTCATCACCGGGCTCGGTGCCGGCGGTGCCGAGCACCAGCTGCGCCTGCTGGTGCGGCACCTCCGGGTGGAGTGCGAGGTGGCGACCCTGACCAACCCCGGCAGCGTCGCCGCGGCGATCCGCGCCGACGGCACCACCGTGTTCGACCTGGGCATGCGGCACAACCGCGACCTGCCGGCGCTGCCGCGGCTGGCCGCCCTGATCCGGCGCGGTGGCTACGACCTCGTGCACACCCACCTGTACCGCGCCTGCCTGTACGGGCGGGTGGCCGCGCGGATGGCGGGGGTGCCGCACGTGGTGGCCACCGAGCACTCCCTCGGCGACACGCTCATCGAGGGCCGCCCGGTGTCGGCGTGGGCGCGGCGGCTGTACCTGGCCACCGAGCGGCGGGCAGCCGCCACCATCGCCGTGTCCCGGGCGGTGGCCGGCCGGCTGGCGGCGTGGGGGGTGCCTCCCGAGCGGATCGCGGTGATCCCCAACGGCATCGAAGTCGAACGGTTCCGGTACGACCCGGGGTTGCGGGCGGCGTGCCGGGCCGGGCTCGGGCTCGGCCCGCAGGACCGGGTCATCGGCGCGGTGGCCCGGCTGGAGCCGGCGAAGCGGCTGGACCGGCTGGTCCGCGCGCTGGCCGGGCTCGACGGCGCCACCCTGCTCGTGGTCGGCGACGGGTCGCAGCGCGCCGCCCTGGAGGGGCTGGCCCGGGCGGAGGGGGTCGGCTCCCGGGTGCGCTTCGCCGGCGGCACCGCCGATGTGCTGCCCGCGCTGTGCGCGATGGACGTGCTCGCCTCGCCGTCACCGGAGGAGACGTTCGGGCTGGCCGTGCTGGAGGCGCTGGCCTGCGGGCTGCCGGTCGTCTACGTCAGCTGCCCGGCGCTGGAGGAGCTGCCGCCGCAGGACGCTCCCGGTG
>JBKOWA010000409.1:0-7513 GCA_046724155.1 Actinomycetota bacterium | reverse complement strand
GCTGACGGCAGGCCCGGCTCCGGCCGCTCGGGCGGTCCGGCAGCGGCGCGCCCGCCGGGCCCTGCCGGCCGCGGTTGTGGCAGGGTCGGCGTATGACGGTGAGGCTGACCGACCTGCTGGACGCCCGCACCACCCGCGTGTTCGACCTCGCCGCCGGCGGGCAGGTGCTGGTCGGCAACGACGACACCGGAACCGTCCAGCTGTACGAGATTGCGCCGGGCGGCACCTGGACCCAGCTCACCGACCTCGGCGAGAGCTGCCGCGGGCGGTACGTGCCGGCGCAGCGCGCAGTCATCGTCGAGCACGACACGGCGGGCACCGAGCGGTACCAGCTGTCCCTGCTCCGGCTGGACGAGCCGGGTGCCGAACTGGAGCCTCTGGTGCATGACGAGGCGTACATCCACAACCTGGTGGACGTGCTGCCCGGCCGGGTCATCTACACCACGAACCGGCGCAACGGCGTGGACTTCGACGTGGTGGTCCGCGATCTCGGGGACGGCTCGGAGCGGGTGCTCTACGACGGCGGCGGGTACGTCGACGAGGTCGCGGCCTCCCCGGACGAGCGGTACGTGGTGCTGGGCCGCCCGGCCACGCCGGCCAACTCCACCCAGCTGGTCCTGGTGGACACCGTCGCCGGCGAGCTGGCCGAGCTGACTCCGGCTGGCGAGCTGGCCGGGTACGGGCGGATGGACTGGGCACCCGACTCCACCTCGTTCACCTTCGCCACCGACTCCGGCCGGGAGTTCACCGGCGTGGCCCGCTACGACGTGGCCGCCCGCAGCTGGCGCTACCTGCACACCGACGACGAGTGGGACCTGGCCGGCTGGCCGTCCCCGGACGGCACCCGGCTGCTGCTGGTGCGCAACGTGGACGGCGCGCACGAGCTGTCGGTGGACGGCACGCCGGTCCCCCTGCCGCACCCGGGCGTGCTGACCAGGCTGACCGAGCCGGTCTGGTCGCCGGACGGGGCGCGGGTGGCGTTCACGTTCTCCTCGCCGATCGAGCCGGGTGACGTGTGGGTGTTCACCGGCGGCGCGCTGCACCGGCTGACCGACTCCTCACCGGACCTGGACAAGGAGTGCCTGGTCCAGCCGACCAGCCACCGGGTGCCGGCGCCCGACGGTGCGCAGATCCCCTGCTTCGTCTACCGGGCCGAGCACTGCCACGGCTCGGCGGTGCTGAACGTGCACGGCGGCCCCGAGGCGCAGGCGCACCGCACCTGGAACCCGCTGGTGCAGGCGCTCGTCACGGCGGGCCACGCGGTGCTGGTGCCGAACGTGCGCGGCTCGACCGGGTACGGCAAGGCGTGGTACTCCGCGGATGATGTACGCAAGCGGCTGGGCTCGGTGGCCGACCTGGCCGCGCTGCACGCCTGGCTCCCCTCGATCGGGCTGGACCAGGGCCGGGCCGCGCTGCACGGCGGGTCCTACGGGGGGTACCTGGTGCTCGCCGGGCTGACCATGCAGCCGTCGCTGTGGGCCGCCGGGGTGGACATCGTCGGCATCTCCTCGCTGGTCACGTTCCTGGAGAACACCTCGGCGTACCGGCGGGCGCACCGGGAGCGCGAGTACGGCTCGCTGGAGCGCGACCGGGAGTTCCTGGTCGAGGCATCGCCGATCACCCACATCGAGAGCCTGCGGGCGCCGCTGCTGATCCTTCACGGGGCGAACGACCCACGGGTGCCGCTGTCCGAGGCCGAGCAGATCGCCGCCGAGGTGCGGGCCCGGGGCGTGGAGTGCGAGCTGGTGGTCTACCCCGACGAGGGGCACGGCTTCGCCAAGCGGCACAACCAGTTCGACTCGCAGCCCCGGATCGTCGCGTTCCTCGACCGCCACCTGGCCCCGGGCTGACTCCCGGGCGGTGTCACCTGGCTGGTTCACCGGGCGGCTGGGGCGGCACCGCGCTCGTGCAGCAGGAGCAGGGTGTACGCGGCCAGGCTCGAGTCGTCGCGGAGCCGGCCGTCGCGGATCATCGCCTCGAACCGCTCGCGCGGCACCCAGGCCTGCCGCATGTCCTGCTCCTCGTGCTCGCGGTCCGGCTCGCCGTGGCTGAGCCCGGTGGCCAGGAACACGTCGAAGCCCTGGCTGCTGGTGCCGTGCGCGCAGAACAGGTGCCCGAGGTGCTCCATGCTGGCGGCGGCCAGCCCGGTCTCCTCGGCCAGCTCGGCGCGCGCCAGCTCCAGCGCTGTGCCGCGGCGTCCCGGCCCGAACCCGCCCTGCGGGAAGGACCAGTACCGGCCGCCGACCGGGTAGCGGTACTCCTCGACGAGGTGGAAACCGCCGTCCTCGACCGGGATGACCAGGGCGAAGTCGGCCTTGTCGACGACCGCGTACCGGCCGTGCGAGCCGTCCGGGCGCTCGATCTCGTCCACCCGCAGGCTCATCCAGCGGTCGCGGTAGACGACTCGGGTGGCCAGCTGCCGGATCATCCCGCCTGACATGGCGGCCAGCCTGCCAGCTGCCGGGCCGCCGTTTCACCTGCTACCACAAATCGGTCGGGCAGCTAGAGAGACGAACGCCGAGGTGCCGCCTCCGTCGTCTCGGTGCCGGACTGGTCCGCAGCGGGCGCGGCCATCGGGAGTTCCGGCGTGCGGACGTGCTCGGCCCGGACCCCGCGCCCGAACAGGAACGGCCCCACCCCGCGCACCAGCGGCAGCCGCAGCAGCATCCGGACCGGTGCGGGCATCCGGATCGGGCCGCCCGTGCCCTGGATGACCGGCGCGATCACCCGGCGTTGGATGAGCACCTGCAGCTCCTGGGTCACCCGGGTCGGCAGCTCCCGGCGACGCTGGACCGCATACAGGTCGTCGGTGCGCACCCTCCCCGCGCGCAGCGGCCCGGCCAGCGCGTTGGCCGCCGCGACCGCGTCCTGGATCGCGAGGTTGACGCCGACCCCGCCGACCGGGCTCATCGCGTGCGCGGCGTCGCCGATACAGAGCAGCCCCTCCCGGTACCAGCGGCGCAGCCGGTCCACCCGCACCTCGAGCAGGCTCACGTCGTCCCAGCCGGTGAGCTCGCCCGTGCGATCGGCGAGGAACGGCAGGTGCGCGGCGAGGATCCGCCGGAAGTCCTCGATCGGGCCACGCTGCAGGTCCGCGGCATGGCCCTTCGGCACGAGGTAGGCAGCCTGCCAGTACGTCGCCCGGTTGATCAGCACCGCCACCCGGCCGCGACGGACCACCCCGACGGTGTCCTCGCGGTCGTCGGGCCGCCGGGAGATCCGGAACCACAGCACGTCCATCGGCGCGCCCCGCTGCACCAGCGGCAGCCCGGCCGCCTCCCGGACCGCCGACCGCCGGCCGTCGGCGCCCACCACCAGGTCCGCGTGCACCTCGCGCGGCCCGTCCGGGGTCTGGACGCGCACGCCGACCACCCGGCCGTCCCGCTCCAGCAGCCCGGTCACCTCGGTCCGGCGCAGCAGCGTGAACGCGGGGTACCGCGCGGCCTGCGCGGCCGCGAAGTCGAGGAAGTCCGACTGCGGCATCATCGCCAGGTACGTGAACCGGCGCAGCGCACCGAAGTCGCCGAACGTGGCCAGGCTGCCGTCCAGGTCGACCTTGAGGTAGCGGACCTTCTGGTGCGGCAGCCGCAAGAACGCCTCCAGCACGCCGAGCTCGTCCATCAGCTCGAGCGTCGACGGGTGGATCGTGTCGCCGCGGAAGTCCCGGAGGAAGTCGGCGTGCTTCTCCAGCACCACGACGGGGACGCCGGCCCGGGCGAGCAGCCAGCCCAGCATGATGCCCGCCGGACCGCCGCCGGCCACCACGCACGTCGTCCGGATGGGTTCGTGATCGAAATTCATCATAGTGGAATTATTTCCCGACAACGCGCGCAGCGCAACCAGACCTCCCGGCCGGCCGGCACGCGGCGTGTTGCGCTCGTATCGGCCGTAGCCAGAGCCGGCCTGCTGGCAGCCCTCCCAGTTCGAGCGGGAGCTGCCGTTCCCGGTGTTCGCCCGGCTGTCTGCTGTCAGGGGACGCCGCCGTTGCCGCCCCTGCCCACCTGCCGGATCCGGCCAGCGCGGTTCGGCCTGCCCGCTTGGTCCCGTAGTGCGCCGAGGAGCAGCGCGACCCGGTGTGCCTCGACCAGCGCGCCCCCACCCCGCCCCGGTTCCACGCCCGGGAGGATCAGGCTGTAGTCGGACAGGCCGGGCCAGGTCCGTTCCGCCAGCTCGCGGGCGTGGGTCACGCCGACCGGCTGCCAGTCCGGCAGATGCCGCGCCACCACATCCCAGCGGGCGTCGTCCTGCACGGCCACGATCCGGTCGGCCACCGCGACCTTCACCCGCTCGGCAACCTCCGGCCATCGTGGGGCCAGCCGCACACTCGGCCACGCGCTGGCCCTGATCTGGGCCAACGGCGCATCCGGATCGACCCAGAAGCACAACGGGCCGGCCGTGATTGCGCCCCCGTCCACCTGGTAGATCGCAATCTGAAAGATCAGCGGCGGGACTCCGGTAGTCACGTCCAACCCCAGCGCGGCGATCCGGGCCGTGCACAGCACGTCAACATCCTTCACGTAAGTCCCCGATACGGGGCTGAGACGACCGCAGCACACTGCGCCGGCGCTGTCTGCGCGGTCACAGCGATCGCCTGTAGAGCGGGTTGCGACGAGTAGGCAAGGCGCAGCCACCGGCCGTGCACCGCCCGCAGGAACTCCGCGCCGCAAGGGCGGGTGGGGGCGGTTGCTTGTTCCGCATGACCGCGGCTCCTCTCGTCTCGCCTGGCCTGACGCCCATCTCCTGGTTGCCACACCCAACGTCATCAAGAGACGCGCCTACCTTCAATAGCGCGCCTATCGCAGTCCGTCTCCTCCGGTGCTCGGATCGTCTCGGTGCGTCTCGTGCGTGATAGCATCTCGGCACCCGAGATGGAGACGGCGTGATGACTGCTCAGCCCGTAAGACTGAGGATCCTGCTGCGTCAGCGGCACTGGCAGAGCTATCGAACGTTCTCAGCCGAGTATGACAAGGCGGCCCGAATGGTCGACCCACGGCTCGTCGGAACGGCCCCGAGCCGGGCGCAGTTTCATCGCTGGCTATCTGGCGGACTGAAGGGGCTTCCGTACGGCGACCATTGCCGGGTACTTGAGAAGATGTTTCCTGGCTGGTCAGCCGATCAACTATTTGAGGTCGTACCAGACGGCGAGCCACAGTCGCAACTGCAACCAACTGTCGTGCCGGCACCCGACATTGCTTCGACTCGGACGGATATGCGACTCGTCACATCGGGGGGCGCACTCACGGCGGCTCTGATCGAAGTAGCGCGTAACGCCCGCGAGTGCTTTGTAGCCGTTGGCTCGCGCTCCCGAGAACCGGCGTACCTCCACGAGGTGGAGCGCTCATTCGAAACCAAACCGAGCCTCGCCCACTATCGGATCCTCATAGGCCCTCCCCATCACCAGATCCTCAAAGATCATCTGATCCGCCTACTTGAGATACGTGATTCCCAAAGCATACACAGGGGCCATAAGAGGCTGCACATAGGATTCCTCGACGATCTGACCCGCGACCATGAGCGGTTTTTTGTGGCAAGCGAACAAGGCGCGGTGGTGTCCTTGCCCTCGGCCAACTCGCCGAGGAACTTCGACACGGCTCTGGTCATCGGCGATCCGCTGTACGCGCAGGGCCTTGTACAGCACGGCAAGGCGTTGTATGGCAAGCGAAGACTTGAGTCTCCACGGGCTATTGCCGAGCTTGAGGTTCTAGAATGACGTCGAGAGGAGTTGAGCCGACAACGGCCGAGCCGCCGGAGCACTCATCCCACAGTCCCGCTGCCGAACTGCGGCGATGGGCCGAAGCGGACAAACGGCAGGTCATCTCGCTGATTCGGACGCTGGTCGCAAGGTCGAGCCGCGGCGGGCTCGACTCGTACGATCCGGTCATCGAGCTTGTGACGACGTGGCTTGATGATCGTGGCCTGCCGGCCCGACTCCTTCGCGACGCAACCCACCAGACGGTTGGGATTGTTTGCGACGTGCCAGGAGCCCATCCCGGCCCACGATACGTTCTCGACGCATGTGTCGACACTGCGCCATTCGGGGACCTCGCCTCTTGGCGGCACCCACCGACATCAGCGGCCATAGAAGACGGCTGGCTCTACGGGCGCGGTGCAGCCGACTCCAAAGCGGCCATAGCGATCTTCCTGCACATTGCTGCACGTCTCCGTCAACAGACTGCACGGCTCTACGGCACACTTACGCTGCTGTTCGACGCGGATGAGCACACGGGCCGCTTCGGCGGAGCCAAGAACTATTTCGGCGGAATGGACGCGCCGAACGACGTCGCAGGCGTGATGATCGGCTATCCGGGCGCAGACGAACTCGTCGTCGGCGGCCGCGGGTTCTTGCGCGCCGAGATGATAGTCCGAGGCCACGCGGGCCACACCGGGAGCAGGCGCTCAGATAATAACGACAACGCAGTCGAAAAGGCCGCGGAACTAGTGCGAGCACTCGCAGGCAATCGGAAGCCCGGGTCCGTCGATCCGACCCTGGAGCTTTCGCCCAAACTGACCGTAACGGGTATCGACGGGGGCGAAAGCTACTCCATAATCCCCGATCATTGCATCGTCAAGGTCGACGTGCGGCTAACGACCAGCTTTGACGCGGCCGCCGCCCAGGACCTGATCCAGCAAGTGGCCGCACAAATCGATAACCGATGGCCGGCGAGTGAGCAGACTACGACGATCTTTCACGAGAGTTGGCCAGCTTACCGACTGGCGGAGAATGTGCCGATCCGAGTGGCGCTCCTGGATGCCGCGCGCCGGCACATGCCGAACCCGGTAACCGCGAAGGTCGCGGGCCCCTCCAACATCGGAAATTATCTCGCAAGCCTCGGTATCAGCGCCACCGCGGGACTGGGCGTGCGTTACGAAGGACTCCACGGTACGGACGAGCGAATCGAACTCGCTACGATACCGGCCGTCCAAGCCACCTATCACGATGCTCTGCTGAGCCTCTTGACGAGGCCGGACTGATGAGGGCACACAGGCTCCGTTGACCCGTTGACCTGGCAAGGGGGTGCCGGTGCAGTGCCAGTAACGCGGTGGCCGGTAACGGCGCGGTTGACGACCCTTGTACCGCGGGTGTGGTCAGCGGCGGTGGGAGCGACGAGAACGCAGCCGCACCGTGAGGCTTACGCAAACCCGGCCTGTCGGAGGCGCCGTCGCAGGTCATCAGGAATGTGAGGTGGGGCGTTCCGTATAGCCCTCTGTGCCGGCAGGCCGGCCTCGGCCGGAGCGTGCGCACCGGCACCTTCTCATCCCGCCAGACGAGACGGACCGGGGTTACCGCGGTCAGGGGGTGTCTTCGATATGTCTGGCCCCCAGCGTCGACCGCAGCAGCGAGATCGCGGCCTCCTCGGGGTCGCGCCGCGGCTCGACCGGGGGCGGCGGGTCATCCGGGGAGATGTCGTCCCGGGGGTCGTCGTCGCGCCCGGCACCCGGGGCCGGGCCGGTGCCCACCTCGACCCGGACCTTCCAGTCCACACCCAGGATGGCCCGCAGCGCGGTCCGGATC
>JBKOWA010000145.1:0-1311 GCA_046724155.1 Actinomycetota bacterium | reverse complement strand
GGGGAGGACACGATGTCGGTGCTGGCGGATCTGGTCAACGGCATTGCCGGCGGCTCGATCGAGGTGGTGGACCTGACGGCCCCGCTGTCGGCCCGCACGCCGATCCTGGCGTTACCCGAGCCGTTCGGGAACACCATCCCGTTCCAGCTGGCGGAGATCAGCCACTACGACGAGCGCGGCCCGGCGTGGTACTGGAACAACATCGCCACCGGGGAGCACACCGGCACCCACTTCGACGCGCCGGTGCACTGGGTCACCGGCAAGGACCGGGAGGACGTGGCCCAGGTGCCGGCCAGCCGGCTGGTGGCCCCCGCGGTGGTGCTGGACGCCACCGACCGGGCCGCCGCCGACCCCGACTTCCTGCTCGAGCGCGAGCACATCGAGGCGTGGCAGGCCGAGCACGGGCCGCTGCCGGAGGGCGGCTGGCTGCTGTACCGGACGGGCTGGGACGCCCGGTCGCACGACGCGGCGGCGTTCCTGAACGCCGACGAGACCGGCCCGCACACCCCCGGCATCTCGGTGGACTGCGCCACCTGGTTGGCCGAGGAGTCGCCGGTCATCGGGGTCGGCGTCGAGACGGTCGGCACCGACGCGGGCGCCGCGCACGGCTTCGACCCGCCGTTCCCGTGCCACTCGTTCCTGCTGGGCGCCGGCAAGTACGGGCTCACCCAGCTGCAGAACCTGTCCCGGCTGCCGGCCCGCGGCGCGGTCCTGGTCGCCGGCCCGCTGCCGATCGTCGGCGGCTCGGGCAGTCCGACCAGGGTGCTCGCCCTGGTCGAGCGCTGACGAGCCGGTCGCGGCACCGATGCGGGTCGCCGAGGCGGTCGGCACCGCGCTGGCCCGGCTCGGCGTCGGCCAGGTCTTCGGGGTGGTCGGCAGCGGCAACTTCCACGTCACGAACGCGCTGGTCGCGGCCGGCGCGCGGTACGTCGCGGCGCGGCACGAGAGCGGCGCCGCGACGATGGCCGACGGATACGCCCGGACCAGCCGGCGGCCGGCCGCGGTCTCGGTGCACCAGGGCCCGGGGCTGACCAACGCGCTGACCGGCATCACCGAGGCGGCCAAGAGCCGGACCCCGCTGCTGGTGCTGGCCGCCGACTCCACCGCCGCCCAGGTGCACTCGAACTTCCGGATCGATCAGGAGGCGCTGGCCCGCGCGGTGGGCGCGGTGCCGGAGCGGATCCACAGCGCGGGCACCGCGGTGGCCGACGCGACCCGGGCCTCCCGCACCGCGGTCGGCCAGCGCCGGACGGTGCTGCTCAGCATGCCGCTGGACGTGCAGGCGGCGACCTGCCCGCCGGAGGCCACCGC
>JBKOWA010000401.1:0-2864 GCA_046724155.1 Actinomycetota bacterium | reverse complement strand
GCCGGGCTGGCCGCGAGCCCGGTGCACGAGGTGCTCGTCGAAAGGAGCGTGCTCGGCTGGAAGGAGTTCGAGCTCGAGCTGATGCGCGACCGCAACGACAACGTGGTCGTGGTCTGCTCCATCGAGAACGTCGATCCGATGGGCGTGCACACCGGCGACTCGGTCACGGTGGCGCCGGCCATGACGCTGACCGACCGGGAGTACCAGCAGATGCGTGACGTCGGCATCGCGGTGCTGCGCGCGGTCGGCGTGGACACCGGCGGGTGCAACATCCAGTTCGCGGTGGACCCGGCCAGCGGGCGGCTGGTGGTGATCGAGATGAACCCGCGGGTGTCCCGGTCGTCCGCGCTCGCCTCCAAGGCGACCGGCTTCCCGATCGCCAAGATTGCCGCCCGGCTGGCCGTCGGCTACACCTTGGACGAGATCCGCAACGACATCACCGGCGAGACTCCGGCCAGCTTCGAGCCGGCGCTGGACTACGTCGTGGTGAAGATGCCGCGTTTCGCGTTCGAGAAGTTCCCGGGCGCCGACCAGTCGCTGACCACGCACATGAAGAGCGTCGGCGAGGCAATGGCGATCGGCCGCAACTTCGCCGAGGCACTCGGCAAGGCGATGCGTTCCATGGAGACCACCGCCGCCGGTTTTTGGACGGGCGCCGATCCGGACCTGCCGGTGGGGGAGGTGCTGGCGCGGTTGGGGCGGCCGACCGAGGGCCGGCTGTACGACGTTGAGCTGGCGCTGCGGCTGGGCGCCAGCGTGGCGCAGGTGGCCGCGGCCAGCGGCATCGACCCGTGGTTCGTGGACCAGGTGGCGCTGGTGAGCGAGGTGGGCGCCGAGGTGGCCGGCGCGCCGGCGCTCACCGCTGATCTGCTGCGCCTGGCCAAGCGGTACGGGCTGTCCGACCGGCAGCTGGCCGCGCTGCGCCCGGAGCTGGCCGGCGAGGACGGCGTCCGGGCGCTGCGGCACCGGCTCGGCGTCCGGCCGGTATACAAAACGGTCGACACCTGCGCCGCGGAGTTCGCCGCCCGTACCCCGTACCACTACTCAAGTTATGACGAGGAGACCGAGGTGGCGCCGCGGTCCGAGCCGGCGGTGATCATCCTCGGCTCCGGGCCGAACCGGATCGGCCAGGGCATCGAGTTCGACTACTCCTGCGTGCACGCCGCGATGGCGCTGCGCGCCGCGCCGCACCACGAGGGCACCGGCGACTCGGGTGCGGGTGCCCCGCAGGGCGACTCGGGTGCGGGTGTCCCGCACGGTTACTGCACGGTCATGGTGAACTGCAATCCGGAGACGGTCTCCACCGACTACGACACCTCCGACCGGCTGTACTTCGAGCCGCTCACCTTTGAGGACGTGCTCGAGGTGGTGGCCGCCGAGCGGGCCGCCGGGCCGGTGGCAGGGGTGGTCGTGCAGCTCGGCGGGCAGACGCCGCTGGGGCTGGCGCAGCGGCTGAAGGATGCCGGGGTGCCGGTGCTCGGCACCCAGCCGGAGGCGATCCACCTGGCCGAGGACCGCGGCTCGTTCGGCCGGGTGCTGGCCGAGGCCGGGCTGCCGGCGCCGAAGCACGGCACCGCCACCTCCTTCGAGCAGGCCAGGGACATCGCGGACACGATCGGCTACCCGGTGCTGGTCCGGCCGAGCTACGTGCTCGGCGGCCGCGGCATGGAGATCGTCTACGACGAGCGGATGCTGGCCGGCTACATCGAGCGGGCGACCGCGGTCAGCCCGGAACACCCGGTGCTGGTGGACCGCTTCCTCGACGACGCCATCGAGATCGACGTGGACGCCCTGTACGACGGTGAGCAGCTGTACCTCGGCGGGATCATGGAGCACATCGAGGAGGCCGGCATCCACTCCGGTGACTCGGCCTGCGCGCTGCCACCGATCACCCTCGGCGCCGCGGACGTCGACCGGGTGCGCCGCTCCACCGAGGCGATCGCCCGCGCGGTCGGCGTGCGGGGGCTGCTCAACGTGCAGTACGCGCTCAAGGACGACGTGCTGTGGGTGCTGGAGGCGAACCCGCGGGCATCCCGCACCGTGCCGTTCGTGTCGAAGGCCACTGCCGTGCCGCTCGCCAAGGCGGCGGCCCGGATCGCGGTCGGCGGCACCATCGCCGGGCTGCGGGCCGAGGGCCTGCTGCCGGCCGCCGGCGACGGCGGCGACCTGCCCCCGGATGCGCCGATCGCGGTGAAGGAGGCGGTGCTGCCGTTCCACCGGTTCCGCACCGACGACGGCGGCGGCGTGGACAACCTGCTCGGCCCGGAGATGAAGTCCACCGGCGAGGTGATGGGGGTGGACGACCACTTCGGCACCGCGTTCGCCAAGTCGCAGGCCGCCGCGTACGGCAGCCTGCCGACCAAGGGCCGGCTGTTCGTCTCGATCGCCAACCGGGACAAGCGGGCCGTGGTTTTCGGCGTGAAGCGGCTGGCCGACCTGGGCTTCGAGGTGCTCGCCACCGAGGGCACCGCGCTGATGCTGCGCCGGCACGGGGTGGCCGCGCAGGTGGTCGGCAAGTTCTCCGCGCACCAGCCCGGCAACGTGGTGGAGCGGATCCGCAACGGCGCGGTGGACCTGGTGTTCAACACCCCGGCCGGCGCGCCGGGCGACTCCGGCCCGCGGCTGGACGGGTACGAGATCCGCACCGCCGCGGTGGCCGCCGGGATCCCGTGCATCACCACCGTGCAGGCGATGGCCGCCTGCGTCCAGGGCATCGAGGCACTGTTGCGCGGCGAGGTCGGGGTGCGCTCGCTGCAGGACATGCACGCCGCGCTGCACGCGCACCGGGCGGGCCGGTGATGAGGCGGCCGCGGACGGGCGAGCCGGTGCCGGGTCGGCGGCTGGCCGGCCGCCCGGTGCGCAGC
>JBKOWA010000402.1:0-1871 GCA_046724155.1 Actinomycetota bacterium | reverse complement strand
GCCGGTCGCGCCGGGCCCACACCGCCCGCCGCGAGCGCCGGGCCGGTCGCTCCGGGCCACACCGCCCGGCGCGACCGGCCGGTTTGGCCGAGTGGCCGGGGTCGGGTCGACCGGTGTCGGGCAGGCCGTAGTTCGCGCTGCGGTGGAACGGCGCGACGAGAGAAGCCGATCGGCTTTCGGGACGGACCACCCGCGAGGCCTGACCCGGTAATTGGGTGCGGTCAGCGGAGGAGTTGGCGGGCCATGACGACCCGCTGGATCTGGTTGGTGCCCTCGTAGATCTGGGTGATCTTGGCGTCCCGCATCATGCGCTCGACCGGGAAGTCCTTGGTGTAGCCGTACCCGCCGAATAACTGCACCGCGTCGGTGGTCACCTGCATGGCCACGTCGGAGGCGAAGCACTTGGCCGCTGCGGAGACGAAGGTGAGGTCCGGGTCGCCACGCTCGGCCTTGGCCGCGCCCACGTACACCAGCTGCCGCGCCGCCTCGGTCTGCATCGCCATGTCGGCGACCATGAACTGCAGGCCCTGGAAGTCGGCGATCGGCCGGCCGAACTGGTGACGCTCCCTGACGTACCCGATCGCGGCGTCCAGCGCGCCCTGCGCGATGCCG
This sequence comes from Actinomycetota bacterium, assembly GCA_046724155.1. Lineage (GTDB taxonomy): Bacteria > Actinomycetota > Actinomycetes > Mycobacteriales > JACQDL01 > JBKOWA01. The sequence goes on along the minus strand of JBKOWA010000402.1, from coordinate 1,259 downwards.
ACGGCCTGCGCGCCGATGGTCAGCCGGGTGTGGTCCAGGGTGCGCAGCGCGGTCTTGAAGCCGGTGCCGGGGTCGCCCACGATCCGGTCCGCCGGGATGGCGCAGTCCTCGAAGTGGATCTCGCACGTCGGCGAGCCCTTGATGCCGAGCTTGCGCTCCTTGGTCCCCACCGAGAAGCCCGGGTCGTCCTTGTGCACCACGAACGCCGAGATGCCGTTCGCGCCGGCCGCCGCGTCGGTCACCGCCATGACCGTGTAGTACGTGGATATCCCGGCGTTGGTGATCCAGCACTTGGTCCCGTTGAGCACCCAGTGGTCGCCGTCGCGGACCGCGCGGGTGCGCATCGCGGCGGCGTCCGAGCCGGCCTCCCGCTCGCTGAGCGCGTAGGAGAACATCGCCTCGCCGCTGGCCACCCGCGGCAGCACCTGCTTCTTCAGGTCCTCACCGGCCGATAACAGCAGCGGCACGGTGCCCAGCTTGTTCACGGCCGGGATCAGCGACGACGAGCAGCAGACCCTGGCCACCTCCTCGACCACGATGCAGGTGGCCACCGAGTCCGCCCCGGCTCCGCCGTACTCCTCGGGGATGTGGGTGGCGTGCAGCTCGGCCCGTCGCAGCGCCTCATAGACATCCCACGGGAACTCCTCGGTCGCGTCGATCTCGGCGGCCCGTGGAGCGATCCGGTCCTCGGCCAGCTCCCGTACCGCCTGGCGGAGTAAGTGGTGCTCGTCCGTCAGGCGGTACACCTCGAACGGCGGGTTATTCACTGCGGTTACCTCCCGGAACGCCAGGGTACGGGGATGAGAAGAGCAGGCGCCGCTTGAGTTCAGACAGCTACCAGCCCACCTGCTGGTGAACGGCGAGCTGCCCTCGGATGACCAGGCGCCGCTTGAGTTCCGGACAGCCGCCCCGCCCGGCAGCCGGTGACCTACCCCGCCGCGCGGCCGCCGGCCCGACCCCGTACGCTCGCCATTTTGGACATCGCCGGCTAGAGACGAAAGGAGCGCGGGTGACCACGACCGACCGCCCAAGGCTGAGTGTCATCGGGACGGGCTACCTCGGGGCCACGCACGCGGTCTGCTTGACGGAGCTGGGCTACCGCGTTCTCGGCGTGGACGTCGACCCGGACAAGATCGCGAAGCTGCAGGCCGGCGAGGTGCCGTTCTTCGAGCCTGGGCTGGCCGAGCTGCTGCGGAAGAACCTGGAGACCGGCCGGCTCCGCTTCACCACCTCCTACCAGGAGGCGGCCGACTTCGCGG
>JBKOWA010000386.1:0-2091 GCA_046724155.1 Actinomycetota bacterium | reverse complement strand
TACAGCAGCAACAACAGAGCGGCCGGCCCAGCCGCCGGATCGGCCAACCCGGCCGGGCCGCCCGGGGCGCCGGGTCCGGGGGCGGCTGATGCTGGCCCGCAACGCCGAATCGCTGTACTGGATCGGGCGGTACGTCGAGCGGGCCGACGACACCGCCCGGATCCTGGACGTCTGCCTGCACCAACTGCTCGGGGATGCCACCGTGGACCCGGACCGGGCCGGCCGCATGCTGTTCGCCGTGCTCGGGCTCGAGCCGCCGGACGGGGTGCAGTTCGACGTCTGGTCGCTGATCGAGCTGGTCGGGTACGACGCGGGCAACCCCAGCTCGATCGTCGCCTCGGTGACCGCCGCCCGGAGGAACGCCCGGGGCGCCCGCGAGGTGGTCAGCTCGGCCATGTGGGAGTGCCTGAACGCCACCTACAATGCGCTGCCCGACCAGCAGCGGTACGCCCGGCTGGTTGGGCCGCACGAGTTCCTGTCGTACGTGGAGGACCGGGCGGCGATGTTCGCCGGGCTGGCCGACTCCACGATGAGCCGGGACGACGGGTGGTGGTTCCTGGTGCTCGGCCGGTCCGTCGAGCGGGTGGACATGACAGTGCGGATGCTGCTGTCCCGGGTGGCCGACCGGGTATCCAGCCCGGGCTGGCTGACCGTGCTGGGCGCGTGCGGCGCGCAGGACGCCTACCTGCGGACCTACCGCGGAGTGCTGGACGCTGCCCGGGTGGCCCAGTTCCTGCTGCTGGACCGGACGTTCCCGCGCTCGGTGGTCGCCTCGCTGCGGCAGGCCGAGGTGTGCGTGACCGAGCTCGATCTGGAGCCCGGCCGGCGGGTCGGCGCGGGCAGCGAGGCGCTGCGGCTGGTCGGCCGGGCCCGCAGCGAGCTGGAGTTCCTCCGCCCGGCCGACTTGCTGGACAACCTGCCCCGCTCGCTGGCCAGCCTGCAGCAGGTCTGCCGGGATGTCGGCGAGGCGGTGGCGCAGCAGTACTTCCACGCCGCGCCATGGGTAGCCTGGTCGGCGGAGCCGGTCTCGTGAGCGAGCGTGCGAGCGAACCAATGAGCACAGCGTGACCTGGCAGATCCAGGTGGTGCACCACACCGGGTACCGCTACGCCGCGCCGGTGACCCAGAGCTACAACGAGGTCCGGCTCACCCCGCGATCCGACTCGCGGCAGAACCTGGTGATCAGCCGCATCGACACCACCCCCACGGCCCGCTCCCACCGCTACACCGACTACTGGGGCACCGTGGTCACCGCGCTCGACGTGCACATCCCGCACACCGAGCTGCAGGTCGTCGCCTCCTCGGTGGTGGAGACCGCCGACCCGGTTGAGCCGGTCCGCGGGGCGACCTGGTCCGAGCTGCGGTCGGGGCGGGTGGCCGACCGGTATGCCGAGCTGATGGAGCCGACCGTGTTCGCGCCGCGGGACAGTGAGCTGACCGCGCAGACCCGGAGCCTGATCCGCGGCCGCGGGCCCGCCGATGCGGTGGTCGCGGTGTGCGGGTGGGTGCACGACCAGATGGTGTACCAGCCGGGGAGCACCGCGGTGCACACCTCCGCGGTGGATGCCTGGCAGGCCCGTGAGGGGGTGTGCCAGGACTTCGCCCACCTGTCGCTGGCCATGCTGCGGGTCGTCGGGGTGCCGTGCCGGTACGTGTCGGGGTACCTGCATCCGCGGGCCGACGCCGACCTGCACGAGGTGGTGGTGGGGGAGAGCCACGCCTGGATCGAGGTCTGGACCGGGGGCTGGTGGGGGTACGACCCGACGAATGCCTCCCCGGTCGGCGAGCGGCACGTCTGGCTGGGTGCCGGCCGGGACTATGCCGACGTGCCGCCGCTGAAGGGCATCATCTCCGGCGGCGAGTCCGCCGCGCTGGACGTCCGGGTGGAGGTGGCCCGGCTGTCCTGAGCCGCGGCACCCGGCCCCGGTGACTCAGGTGAACGGCTGGCACCGGCAGCCCGGGTGCTGTGCTGCGGGGTGCTGCACGGCGAACTGGCCGACCCGCAGCCGCCGGACGGGGGGTGGGACCGGGTCGCGCACCGGTTCCTCGGCTGTCTCTTATACACATCTCCGAGCCCACGAGACACTTACT
>JBKOWA010000173.1:0-6859 GCA_046724155.1 Actinomycetota bacterium | reverse complement strand
GTCGAGGGCTGTGCCGAAGCGGAACAGACGGTGACGGTGCAGCACGTTGGCTTCAGCCCGCTGGTGGTGGACACGGAAAGGGGCCGGGCTCGGCGGAAAGACCAGCGCGAAAACACCCGGCGGCATGCTCGGCCGGAGCCGGGCGTGCCGCCGGGATGGTGGAACAGGGTCAGGCGGCTAGATCAGCCCTTCCCGCATTGCGTATGCCACCGCGTGCGACCGGTTCTTCAGCTGGAACCGGCTGGTCACGTCGTGCAGGATGCTCTTCACCGTGCGCTGCGAGTAGCACAGCTTCTCGGCGATCTCCCTGGTGTCGAGGCCCGCGGCCACCAGCCGCAGCACCTCAACCTCGCGGTCGGACAGGCCGGCCAGGTTGAGCCCCTGGGGGGCCAGCACCTGACGCTGCAGCCGGGACACCCGGGACAGCAGCCGGCCGAGCAGGTCCGGCGGCAGCACGCCCTCGCCGGCCGCCGCGATGCCGGCCAGCCGGACCAGCGCCTCGGCTGTGGCCTCTGCGCGGCGAGCCACCGCGCACACGCCCACCTCGACCGCGGCCAGCAGGTCGCTGTCGTCCAGGTCGGTGGTCACCAGCACGGTCCTGGTCAGCCCCCGAGCGTGCAGCCCGCGCAGCAGTCGGAGCGTGGCGTCATCGACCCGGTCGGCCACCACGATGACCACCGCTCGCGGGTCGTCGGTCTCGTCGTCGAGCAGGAGCACCTCCGGGCGCGAGCGCAGCGCAGCCGCGACGCCGACCTTGGAGATGGGATCCATGGCGCAGACGAGTACAGGGATACGTTCCATCGACTTGCCCCCCAGCCTAGTGTTGCCCGTTTTGGGCCGTTCCGCGCCGGCCATCCGAGTCGCCGTCACCGGACCACCCGGAGTGCCCTGACCAACGGGGAACTGCCCCCCAAACACCCACGTGCACTTTACGGAGCACGAAGGGGTGTTTCTTCGTGCTCCTAGCCCAATGCTCACCGTACTTCTGTGCACTCGGCACAGTGTCGGTGCCCCATCGGGCAGCCTTTGACGCACCACCGGGCGGTGTCACCGCATCATCCGCGCGCGGCAGGCGAGTTGGAGGAGCAGCCGGTCATCCGGGTCCTCCGGGTCGACGTCGAGCAGCTCGAAGATGCGCTTGAGCCGGTACGCCACCGAGTTGCGGTGCAGGTGCATCACCTCGGCGGTGCGGGCCAGCGAGCCCCAGCTGTCGAGGTAGACCTGCAGGGTGCGCACCGCCTCGGTGGCCCGCGGGCCGAGGCTGTCCAGCGGGTCCAGCACGGTCTGCACCGCGTACCGGCTGGTCGCGTCGTGGTACCACTCGGCCAGCGTCCGCCGCAGGCCGCTCGGGGCGAACACCACCGGCGTGTTGACCACGCAGTTGCTGCGCGCCTCGGCGATCGCGGTGCGCGCCTCACCGTAGGAGGTGACCAGCCCGATCGGGCCCGGGTGCGGCGCGCCGACGCCGGTCCGGATGCGCACCTGCGGGTAGCGCTCGAGCACCCGGGCCAGCGCCCCGCCGACCACGCCGGCCGACAGCTCGGCGGCCTTCTCTCCCGGATCGCTGCGGAACATCCGGACCAGGGTCACCCCGGACACCGACTCGGCCCGGTGCCAGTCCGGGTGCACCGCCCGCGCCCGCTGCACCGCGATGGCGGCCACGTCCCGGAGCAGGCCGTCGGCCAGCAGCTCGTCGCCACCGGCCAGCACGGCCAGGTTCTCCAGCTCCAGGTGCGCCACGACGTGCCAGCCGTCCACCGGCAGGCCGGCCGCCTTGGCCCTGGTGACCAGGTCCGGGTCCCGGGCCGGGTCGCTGGCCAGCAGGTCGGTGAGCAGCTCTGTCGGGGACCGGGCGGCCGGCACGTCGGCCCGCTGCCGGCGCAGGATGGTGCGGGCCACCGCCGCCGCCAGCGCCTCCAGCGCCAGGTCGGTGATCCGGGCCAGCGTGTCGTCGGTGGGCGCCGCGTTCACCCACTCCCGGATGTCGCCGTCCACCCGGACCGGGACGCTGCAGCCGCCCTGGGCGTGCTCGGTGGTGGACACCGGGATGCCCAGCGCGCTGGCCACGGTGCGGACCAGCTCCTCCTCGCTGCACCGCAGCAGCTCGGCCTCGCGCAGCTCGGTCAGTGCCCGGGAGCCCCGGTGCAGTGTGGCCAGCAGCCGCGAGGTGACCTCCCGCTCCGCGGTCATCGCGATCTCGCCGGCGCTGGCACCGTCCCGGGCGCGGACCAGCGTCACCCCGCCGTGCTGGGCGATCGCGATCGCGGACCGGGAAAGCGGGGCGGCCGCGTCGTGCACCACCGCGCCGACGCACTGCTCGGCCGCCCGGCGCAGCGCCGCGTCCGCCCGCTCGCCCTGCAGCGCCAGCGAGGCGTGCCGGGTCAGCACCACCATCGACCCGGCCGCGGCCCGGCCCAGCTCGGCGAAGTCCTCGGCGAGCACCACGGACCGCACCGGGACGTCCCGCACCGGCTCGACCGGCGCCAGCAACCGGCGCAGCGGCGGGGTGCCGAGCAGCTGGGACAGCCGCATGCCCCCCGTGCCGCTGCCGGTGCTTGGCGCCGCAGCAGGCGTCTGGATGTTCACTCCGATGGCCCAACCGGTGACGGGATGACGAGGTCGACAGACACAGAGGGACGATCGCCGAATTAAATACCTGACAAAAAGATCCCCCTGAGCGCGGGTCCCAGGATGCCCCCGCGGCGACCGCCGGTACAGGGCCGGACGGCTGCCAACAACATGAGCGTGTCGTACCCCACGCGTACCCTCGCCTTCATGCCCGCACCTCGCGTCCTGCCGCTCGCCGACCGCTACGGCCGGGTGGCGACCGACCTGCGCGTCTCCCTCACCGACCGGTGCAACCTGCGGTGCACATACTGCATGCCGGCCGAGGGGCTGCCCTGGCTGCCCCGCCCGGAGCTGCTCACCGACGACGAGATGGTGCGGCTGGTCCGGGTGGCGGTGGAGCGGCTCGGGGTGACCGAGGTCCGGTTCACCGGCGGCGAGCCGCTGCTCCGGCCGACCCTCGTTGACCTGGTCCGCCGGGTGACCGCGCTCCGCCCCCGGCCGAAGACCGCGCTGACCACCAACGGCATCGGGCTGACCCGGGTGGCCGAGTCGCTGGCCGAGGTCGGGCTGGACCGGGTCAACGTGTCACTGGACACTTTGGACCCGGACCGGTTCCTCGCGCTTGCCCGCCGGCCGAGGCTGCCGGACGTGTTGGCCGGCCTCGCCGCGGCGGAGGCGGCCGGTCTGGTGCCGGTCAAGCTGAACGCGGTGCTGCTGCGCGGGCTGAACGACGACGAGGCGGTGCCGCTGCTGGAGTTCGCACTGCGCCGGGGTTACGAGCTGCGGTTCATCGAGCAGATGCCGCTGGACGCCCAGCACGGCTGGGACCGGGACAACATGGTCCGGGCCGAGGAGATCATGGAGCGGCTGGAGGCCCGGTTCGTGCTCACCCCCGACCCGGCCGAGCGCGGGGCGGCGCCGGCCGAGAGGTTCCTCGTCGATGGCGGGCCGGCCACGGTCGGCGTGATCGCCTCGGTCACCCGGCCGTTCTGCGGCAGCTGTGACCGGGTCCGGCTGACCGCCGACGGGCAGGTGCGAAACTGCCTGTTCGCCCGGGAGGAGTCCGACCTGCGTGGCGCCCTGCGGGCCGGCGCCAGCGACGAGGAGCTGGCCGAGCGCTGGCGGGCCGCGATGATGCGCAAGCTCCCCGGCCACGGCATCGACGACCCGAGCTTCCTGCAGCCGGACCGCCCGATGTCCGCCATCGGCGGCTGACCCGCCACCAGGGCCGGTCAGGCCGGGTGGTCGCCGCCGCGGAGCTGGTCCACCGCGTGCGCCAGGATCGGGGCCAGCACCGCCATGCCGTCCCGCGCGCCGCCGGTCGAGCCGGGCAGGTTGACCACCAGGGTGCGGCCCAGCACGCCGGCCACTCCGCGGGACAGCACGGCGGTGGGCACCTTGGGTGCCCCGTACGCGCGGATCGCCTCGGCGATGCCGGGGATCTCGTAGTCCAGCAGTGCCCGGGTGACCTCCGGGGTCCGGTCGGTGGGGGAGACGCCGGTGCCGCCGCTGGTGACCACCACCTGGACGCCGTCCGCGGCGGCCGCCCGGATGGCCTCGCCCACCGGGTCGCCGTCCGGAACCACCACCGGGTCGTCCACCGCGCAGCCCAGGGTGCGCAGGGCAGCCACCACCAGCGGGCCGCTGGTGTCGGCGTAGACGCCGGCGGCGGCGCGGTTGGAGGCCACCACGACCCGGGCCCGGATCGGATGGTCGGTCGGTTCGGCGGTCATCTCGGGCAGGGTAGCGGGCTGGGCGGACCTTCGGCGCGCGTGATCGACACTGACAGGCTAGGGTCAGGCCGCCCGCTTTAGCCCACTTCGCTGGGAGCGTCACGCCAGATGCCTGATCGCACGACCGTCCGTGAACTCGTCACCGGCCGGCCCGCGACCCGGCCCGGGGTACGCCGCACGGAGTCGGTGCCACCGGCCGCCGGGCCGGCCGGCTGGCTGCCAGAGGCGATCCCGGTCGCCGTCGCCGGCTTCGGGATACCGGCGATGGCGCTGCTGCTCCTCGGCCGGTTCCAGGTGCCGTTGGTGGTGCTGGCCGGCACCGCGGGCGCGGTGGCCGCGGTCGTGGCGCTGGGGCCGCAGCGGCTGGTGTCCCACCGGTACGGCCGGCCCCGCTGGACGGCCGCCGCGCTGCTGCTGGCGGCGGCGTTCTTCGGGTTCAACGCCTGGTTCGCCACCGAGGACCTGTACGCGATGCGGGACCCGAGCACCTACGTCGCGACCGGGCAGTGGCTGGCGCACCACCCCGCCCTGCCGGTGGACACCGAGGACGCCACCTTCCGCGTCCCCACCCAGGCCAAGCTGTACGGCTACTCCGCGGGCTTCGGCGACGACCTCTTCCGACCCGGGCACGTCGCCGCGCAGGGCAACCACCTGCTGCCCGCGCTGCTCGCGGTGGTCAGCCGGTACGGCGGCGAGGCCACCATGCTCCGGCTGAACGCGCTGATCGGAGCGGTCGCGCTGCTGGCCATGTTCGGGCTGGTGCGGCGGTTCGCCGGGGACCCGTTCGCGCTGGCCGCGACGGCGGCCCTGGCCGTGTCGCTGCCCATGCTCGAGTTCAGCCGGGACGCCTACACCGAGCCGCTGGCGTTGCTGCTGCTGTTCGGCGGGCTGTCGGTGCTGTGGCGGGCGGTGGAGTCCGGGCGGCTGGCCGAGTTCGGGCTGGCCGGGCTGACCGCAGGGGCCACCGCGATGTCCCGCATCGACGGGTACCTGCCGCTGCTGGCGCTGGTAGCGGTCGGCGTCGGCTACGCCGGCCGGGCGCCGGCCGGGCAGCGGGCCGCGGCGCTGCGCCGACTGCTGGTGCTGGTGGGCTGCCTGGCGCTGCCCGTGGCGCTCGGCTACCTCGACGTGACCCGGCTGTCGTCGGTCTACTACAGCCACAGCCGGCAGCAGATCCTGCTTTCGATCAAGGTGCTGGCCGTGGTGCTGGCCGGCGGCGCACTGCTGGTCGCGGTGTGCTGGCTGTTGCGCCGGTCCCGGCTGGTGGTCGCCGGCCCGCCGCGGGCCTGGGCGGCCCGGCTGGCCGTGCTGGCCGTCCCGGCCTTCTTCATGTGGCTGCTGGCCCGCCCGCTGTGGCTGACCGACTACGAGACCCCCGCTCCGGGCGAACAATGCAACGTGCTGGTCGTGATGCTGCAGCAGCAGGCCGGGCAGCCGGTGCGGCCGTGCCGGAGTTACGACGAGCTCACCGCGTACTGGTTCACCTGGCACTTCGGCTGGCTGGCGCTGGTGCTCGCGGTGGCCGGCCTGACCCTGTTGGCGTTCCGCACCCTGCGGGACGCCGACCTGCGGCTGCTCGGCATCACCGCCATCACCTCGGCGATGTGCATGGTGTACCTGATGCGCTCGTGGATCACCCCGGACCAGGTCTGGGCGATGCGGCGCTACCTGCCGGTGGTGCTGCCCGGCCTGCTCGGGGCGGCCGGCTACCTGCTGTCCCAGCTGGGGGACTGGCAGCGCTCCGAGGGCCCGCGCTGGTTGGGGCAGTGGGCCCGGCGGGCGGCCGTCGGGCTGGCGGTGCTGCTGGTCGCGGTGCCGGCGTTCATCACCCACCCCATGGAGCTGGTCCGGCAGGACGCCGGTCAGCTCGGCCGGATCCACGCGCTGTGCCGCGCGGTCGGCGAGGCCGGCGCCGTGCTTGCGGTGGGGGAGACCGCGGCGGCGCCGTACCTGCAGACCGTCCGTTCCACCTGCCAGGTGCCCGCGCACGGGCTGGGCGTCCCGCCGGAGCCGGACCGGGCCACAGTTCAGGCTGACCTGGTGCTGGTCCGGCAGGCCGCGTTGGCGCACGGTCGGCGCTTGTACGTGATCACCCAGGAAGTCGGCATGGTGACCTGGGCCGGCCCCGGCGGCAGCCCGAACCCGTTCTACACACTGCCGCTGCAGCGCTGGCCGGGCCGGCTGGACTCGGTCCCCCAGCACCCACAGGACGCCGAGCTGCAGCTATGGGTCGGCCTGGTACTGCCGGACGGCTCGGTACGCTCGGTCCCAGACCACGGCTGACACCGGACCGGCAGCGGGCCGCTCGGTCGGCGGTGCGACCGATGTTGCCGGCCCGGCTGGTGCGGTCACCGGGACCGGTATAGCTGGAGCTGCGCTGAGGCGGTTCGAGCAGGGTGACCTGGTTACGGGTAGCACGGGTAACGCTTCCGGTGCCCGTTACGTGAGTCACGGTCGGTGGCGTGTGGTGGCGGGGAACCGGGCTGGCGACAGCGCGGCCGGGTCCACGGCCTCGGCCTGCAGCGCCGGTGGCAGCGGCTCGCCGCGGACGACCGATG
>JBKOWA010000039.1:0-5116 GCA_046724155.1 Actinomycetota bacterium | reverse complement strand
CTGTTCAGCGGCGCGTAGGCGAACCAGCCGAAGTCGGCCGCACCCCCCGGGGTGATGAACCCGGACATCACAGTCAGACCGCCGAACAGGAAGAGCCAGTACGAGAACGCGTTCAACCGGGGGAACGCCACGTCCGGGGAGCCGATCTGGAACGGCAGCACCAGGTTGGCGAACGCGAACAGCAGCGGCGTGGCGAACAGCAGCAGCATCACCGTGCCGTGCATGGTGAACAGCTGATTGTACTGCTCCTGGGACAGGAACTGCTGGCCGGGGCGGGCCAACTCGGCCCGCATCAGCAGCGCCATGATGCCGCCGGCCAGGAAGAACACGAAGGACGTCACCAGGTAGAGCCGGCCGATCACCTTGTGGTCTGTGGTCCGCAACACGCTGAGGAAGACCGAACCCTTGCTCGTCGGCCGCGCCGGATACCGGCGGCTGACGATCGGGGCTGGGGCGATGGTCACGTTGCCCTCCTGGCCGGGGTCCTTCGGTGGGTGGGCGCGGTCGGCTGCCGAGCCGACCTGGTCCAGGCAGCAGAATAGCCCTCCGCCTGCGCGCCGCGACCGGCGGCCGGGGGTAGCAGCTGCGTGGCGCGCGGTGACGGGCGTGCAGCCGGCGACAAGCGAGGTAACCGCCACAGTGAACGGTCGGTGACGGCCGGCAACGACGGCCAGCCGCCTCGCCCGCTGCCGCCCGGCAACCCCCGTGACCGGCCCGGTGGGCGGCCTGCCCACCGGCGGACCCCTGCTAGCGCGCCGGCAGCAGGGGCCCTGGGCCAGGTGACCAGCCGCTCGACCAGCGGCCGAGGGTGCGGCCGGGCGGTGAGCCGGCCGATCGGGTGCGGTTGTAAACCAGACGGGGTGGGTATCCCTAGGGGCGAACCACGTGGCAGACACGTCGGGGGTGGAAGAAGGGACACGGAATGTTCTGGGTATGGCTGCTGATCATCGGGCTCGTCGCCGGTGCACTGGCTCGACTGCTGGTCCCCGGGCGGGACCCGATGGGGATCATCGGCACTATCCTGCTTGGTGTCGTGGGCTCGCTGGTCGGTGGGACCCTCGGGAACCTGCTGTTCAACCACAGTGGAGACCGTTTCGACATCAGCTTCGCGGGTCTGCTCGGCTCGATCATCGGCTCGATCATCGTGCTGCTGATCTGGCGGGCGGTCAGCTCGAGGACCGGCACACGCGTGTAGCAGCACGCGGGGCCTACCTCGTCACTCCGTAGTACAGGCATGCGGCCCGGACGGGATGCCGTCCGGGCCCTCATATGCGCCAGCCCTCATCGGTCGTGCCGACCCCGCGGTGTTGTCGGTCTCACCCGGTTAGTGGTGTCAGTTTCGCCTGATGGCGCTGTCGATCACATCCTGCGAAGGCGGGCGACCAGTGGCCGGCCACGGGCTGCGGCCCGGGCCGGTCACGGCAGCGGCCCGGGCCGGTCACGGCAGCGGCCCGGGCCGGTCACGGCAGCGGTTCGGTCGTCAGCTGAAGGATGCGTTCAGCGCGATCTCCGTGCCCGTCAGGGCCTTGCTCACCGGGCAGCCGGCCTTGGCGTCCTCCGCGAGCTTCCCGAACGTGTCTGCGTCGATGCCGTCAGCGTTGCCGCGTACGGTGAGCACGATCCCGCTGATGTGGAAGCCGCCGGCCGGATCGGGCCGTAGTGTGACCTCGGCGGTGACATCCAGCGAGATGGCGGTCGCCCCGGCGTCGCCGAGGAGCGCGGAGAACGCCATGGCGTAGCACGAGCTGTGTGCAGCGGCGATCAGCTCCTCGGGGCTGGTCGCCCCACCGGCCTCGTCCGCGGCCCGCCGGGGAAAGGACACCTCATAGCTGCCGATGCCGGAGCTGGTCAGCTCCACGATGCCGGTGCCGTCCTGCAGGCCGCCGTTCCAGGCGGTCCGAGCGGTACGGGTGGGCATTTCGCCTCCTGTGGATTCGGTTACCGAGAGTGGGGGGTCAAGGCACGGGGGGATGCCGTGCACGGCCACTGGGTCCTGCGTGGGTCCGGCTCCGTGGCCTGGCTCGCCCCGGACGCGCTTGGAGCGGCGGTGGAGAACGAACCGGAGCCCATGTGCGGATCAGACCACCGCCCGAGGCGATCGGCAACGCCTGCGGGTCAGGCTGTGGATAACCGCCGGGGCTGTGGACAAGCGTTTGCGCCGACCAACCCGCCACGGCGACGCTGCACGGGTGTTGTCGCACCCGTCAGGCAGGATGTCGCCGTGTCCATCGAGAGCATCGACGCGCTGGTCAGCGCCGCCCTCCAACTGGGCGCCGACCAGGTGCGGGGGTGGTCGGAGCGCGAGCGGGCGCTGGCTGCCACCACCCCCCGGCTGCCGGTGCCGGTCGGTGAGCTGCGCGATCGGATCCGGGCCGGGGAGGATCCGCTCGGCGAGGCGTTCGGGCAGCTGCGCAGCGCGGAGCGCCGCCGGGCGCTGGGACAGACATACACGCCCGCCCCGATCGTCGCCAGCATGGTCGGCTGGGCTGCTGAGCGATGGGCTGCTGAGCGATGGGCAGCTGAGCGATGGGCAGCCGGTGGGGTCGCGGGCCGGCCGGTCGAGGTTGCGCCGGTCGGGTCCGGCCCGGCCGCGGGCGAGCGGGCCGGACCCGAGCGGGTGGTCGATCCCGGCACCGGGTCGGGACGGTACCTGCTCGCTGCCGGCGCCGCGTTCCCTGACACCTCGCTGGTCGGCGCGGATATCGATCCGGTGGCCACGGTGATGGCCAGGGGCAACCTGGCCGCCGCCGGGCTGGCCGGGCGGGCCGAGGTCCGGCAGGCCGACTACCGCGGGCTCGTCCTGCCGCCGGTGCCCGGCCGCACCCTGTTCCTGGGCAACCCGCCGTACGTCAGGCACCACGGCATCGAGCCGGCGTGGAAGCAGTGGCTGGTGCGGGTGGCCGCCGACCGCGGGCTGCCGGCCAGCCAGCTCGCGGGTCTGCACGTCCATTTCTTCCTGGCCACCGCCCAGCAGGGCCGCCCGGGCGACCTCGGCGTGTTCATCACCTCCGCCGAGTGGCTGGACGTCAACTACGGCCGGGTGGTGCGGCAGCTGCTGCTGGACGGCCTCGGCGGCATTGCCGTGCACGTGCTGGAGCCGACCGTCGCGCCGTTCCCGGATGCCGCGACCACCGGCGCGATCACCTGCTTTGAGCTGGGCGCTCGGCCGTCCTCGCTGCGGCTGCGCCGGGTCCGCCGGGTGCGCGACCTCGGCACGCTGGCCGGCGGCCGGCCGGTGGCCCGCGTCCGGCTGGCGCAGGCCACCCGGTGGAGCCCGCTGACCCGGCCGCCGTCCCATCTGCCGGCCGGGTACGTCGAGCTCGGTGAGCTGTGCCGGGTGCACCGCGGCGCGGTGACCGGGGCAAACGACGTCTGGGTGCTTCCCCCCGGCGCGGCCGAGCTGCCCGGCCACCTGCTGTTCGCGTCGGTGACCCGGGCCCGCGAGCTGTTCGACGCCGGCACCGAGTTGGCCGACGACCGGCCGCTCCGGCTGGTCGCGGACCTGCCGGCCGACCTGGACCAGCTCGATCCGGCCACCCGGCGGCAGGTCGAGCGGTTCCTGCGCCGGGCGAAGGCGTCCGGGGCGGCCGACGGCTACATCGCCCGCAACCGGAAGGCCTGGTGGCGGGTCGGCCTGCGGGAGCCGGCTCCGCTGCTGGCCACCTACATGGCGCGCCGCCCCCCGGCCTTCGTCCGCAACCTGGTCGGCGCCCGGCATATCAACATCGCGCACGGCATCTATCCGCGCGAACCGCTGCCGGAGCCGTTCCTCGCGGCGCTGGCCGCCTACCTGCGCGACTCGGTCAGCGTCGCGCAGGGCCGCACCTACGCCGGGGGGCTGACCAAGTTCGAGCCGCGGGAGATGGAACGCCTCCCGGTGCCGGCCCCGCACCTGCTGAGCAGCTCATGAGCATCCCCCCAGGCAGGCTCAACCCCGCGTACCGCGGGAGCCCGTCACGAGCACGGACCGGGAGCCGAGCGCAGACCGGGAGCAGGGGGTGAGCGCCGACCGGCCCCCGGCGTGGGACGCGGCCCGGCTGGAGGCCGACCGGGCGCTGGCGGTCAGCGCGTTCCGCCAGGAGCGGTTCGGTGAGCCGCTCGAGCGGTACCTGGACTACTACCGGTCGGCACGGGCCGCCATGGAGCGGCTGCTCGAGGTGACCGATGACCTGCGGCTGCTGCGCGAGCGGGCGGTCCAGGTGATCACCGACCCCGAGCTGATGCACTCCGCCCGACACCTGGCCTCGCCACCGGTGAGCGTGGATGATCTGGTCGTCCTGGCCGACACCACGGTCGCGCCGACCGTCGTACGGGCCGAGCCGGAGCGGGCCGACCGGCTGGTCGAGCAGATCCAGCTGGGCTTCGACCGGGAGCGTTTCCCGTGGCTGGCCGCCGCCCGCTCTCCCACCGCGGGTGAGCGGGAGGCCGCGGTGATGGCCGCCGCGGCCATGCGCGCGTTCCGGCAGGTCGAGACCTGGCGCCGCAACCAGGGCAAGAAGCGCCAGGAGGACTACGTACGGGAGTTCCTCACCGCCGAATGCGGCCTCGTCGAGGTCCCGCCGCGAAACATCAGCAACCTGCACCGGTCCCCGGAGCCCGGCCAGTTCTGCGCCGAGTCGATGGTCGGCAGCCGCCGCGCCGACATCCCGGTCCGGCTGTGGGACGGCAGGCTGATGCCGATCGAGTGCAAGGTGAGCAACAGCGGCACCAACAGCTACAAGCGCATCAACAACGACGCGGCGGTCAAGGCCGTCGTGTGGAACGCCGAGCTGGGATCCGCCAACTGTGTTCCGGCCGCCGTCCTGTCCGGCGTCTTCGTCCTCGCCAACCTCGAGTACGCCCAGGCCAAGGGCCTGACCCTGTACTGGGCCCACGACCTGCGCCCGCTGCAGGCCTTCATCGTGGCGACCACCTGATGGCCGGCAACCCAGCGCCGACGCCGGGGGTGACCCGGTATCTGGCAGAGCTGTTCTCGCTGGCCGGGCTGGTGGCCGTGGTCACCGGCGGCAGCTCCGGGATCGGGCTGGCCATCGCCGCGGCGCTCGGCCGGGCCGGCGCAGCGGTGGTGCTGGTCGCCCGGCGGGAGGCCGCGCTGCGGGCCGCGGTGGCCGAGCTG
>JBKOWA010000037.1:0-1773 GCA_046724155.1 Actinomycetota bacterium | reverse complement strand
GGACCAGGTGGGCCAGGCCCAGCGCCCGGTCGGTGGCGGACCGGTCGGCGGGCTGGCCGGGCGTGGCGGCGTCGGGCAGCGGCTCGGTGGCGGCGCGGGCGAACCCGGCCGGGTCGAGCACGATGACCTTGACCGGCCCGGTGAACGTCAGGCCCCGGGTGCGTTCCACGAAGGTGCGCAGTACCGGCAGCGCCGCGGCGATCGGGTCGTTGCTGGCGGGCTGGTACTCCCCGGCGCCGGGCCGGACCGGACGGCCCGGGAACAGCAGGCCGAGGGTGGCCACGCCGACCACCAGGACGGCCAGCGCGCCCATCATCCGGCGCCGCATCCGGCGCGTCTCGGCGACAGGGTCCGGTGCGACAGGGTCCGGTGCGACCGGGTCCCGGGCGGCCGGGTCCGCACCCCCGTCCTGGGCACCCCCGTCCTGGGCACCCCCGTCCCGGGCAACCCCGCCCTGCGCCACCGTGGCCGAACCGACCGCTTCCCGGGCGCGCCGGCTCCCGGCCACCGGACCCGTGGGCGCGACCGCCTCGAACGGCTCGTCGCCGTCCAGATCGTCGGCGTCGTCCGGGTCCGTTCTCATCAGCAGCACCCTAAACCCGGCCGACCGGCACAATCGCTCCATGCAGGAGCTGCATTTCGGGTCGGTCGGCGCCGCCGTGGCCGCGCTGGCGCAGGCGGGTTACCTGGCCGACGACGCGATCGCGACCACGGTCTTCCTGGCCGACCGGCTGGGCAAGCCGCTGCTGGTCGAGGGCCCGGCCGGGGTCGGCAAGACCGAGCTGGCCAAGGCGGTGGCCGGCACGGTCGGCGCGGAGCTGATCCGGCTGCAGTGCTATGAGGGCATTGACGAGGCCAGGGCGCTGTACGAGTGGAACTACCGGCGGCAGCTGCTGCGGATGCAGGCCGCCGAGTCGGACTGGGAGTCCGCCCGGGACGACATCTTCGGCGAGGAGTTCCTGCTGGCCCGGCCGCTGCTGGCCGCGATCCGCCGGACCGGGCCGACCGTGCTGCTGGTGGACGAGATCGACAAGGCGGATGTCGAGGTCGAGGGGCTGCTGCTGGAGGTGCTGTCGGACTTCCAGGTGACCATCCCGGAGCTGGGCACGATCACCGCCGAGCGCCGCCCGTTCACCGTGCTCACCTCGAACGCCACCCGCGAGCTGTCGGAGGCGCTCAAGCGTCGCTGCCTGTACCTGTACCTGGACTACCCCAGTCCGGAGCGGGAACGGGCGATCATTCTGGCCCGGGTGCCGGAGGCGCCCGAGCGGCTGGCCGAGCAGGTGGTCCGGGTGGTGCGCGCGCTGCGGGCGATGGAGCTGAAGAAGGCGCCGTCCATCGCCGAGACCATCGACTGGGCGCGCACCCTGCTGGCCCTGGGCCTGTCCACCGTGGACGAGCAGGCGGTGCGCGCGACGCTCGGCGTGGTGCTCAAGCACCGGTCCGACCACACTCGGGCGACCGCCGAGCTGCGGCTGAGCTGAGGGGGTGGCGGTTGACCGGATCGGGTGTGGTGGAGCCCGGCCTGCTCGGGCACCTGGAGGGGTTTGTGGCGGCGCTGCGCCGGCACGGGGTGGCCGCGTCGGTGAGCGAGGGGCTGGACGCGGTCCGGGCGCTGGGCGTGGTGGACCTGCTGGACCGGGAGGTGCTGCGCGCCGCGCTGGCCGCCACGCTGGTCAAGCGGGCGGCGTTGCGGCCGGCGTTCGACACCCTGTTCGACCTGTGGTGGTGTGTACGTGAGCCTGGCGCTGGCGCGCCGGCTCACTCTGGGGC
>JBKOWA010000363.1:0-8006 GCA_046724155.1 Actinomycetota bacterium | reverse complement strand
CCGCCGGACAGGGCCACTGTCGCCACACCGGTCGAGGCGCGCAGCCCGCGGCAGGTGGCCCCGACGGTCCGCGCCGGACACCCGTAGCAGTGTTGGATCGCTGGGACGAGGCGACCTGGCACCGGATCCGACAGCTCCGTTCCTGACCCGCCGGCACCACCCTCCGGCCTTCGCCCGCCCGGCGGCCTGAGAGGACATTCGATCATGGCCGGCAGTGCCAACCGACTGGGCGTCACAGCGGCGTGTGCGGGTACTTGATCATCGTGTCTGGCCGCGCAGGTCCATGCTCCGGCGGGCGGTCTGCCGGGCACGGTAGTCGACGGTGACACGTTGCGGTGGCCCGGCGACGGCTAGTACTCTGGAGTACTGAGGGGCTGGTTGAGGCGTGAGCTACCGCTTGGAGATGGTGGCCGAGGTCCGGCAGTGGCTTCACCAGATGCGGCGAACCGACCGGGCCACCGCGATCCTGGTCGGGCAAGCGATCACGGCGCTGCTGGCGGAGGGACCGAGTCTGGCCGCCCGCTGGTCGACCGGCTCAAGGGCTCCCAACTGCACAATCTCAAGGAACTCCGCCCGGGCTCCCGCCACAGCAGCGAGGTCCGGATCCTGTTCATCTTCGACCCCGACCGGCGCGCCGTGCTCTTGGTAGCCGGCGACAAGGCAGGGCAATGGTCGTCCTGGTACCGCGAAGCCATCCCGCTCGCCGAAGCCCGGTACGCCACCTACCTCAAGGAGCAGCAACGATGAGCAGCACACACGGCTACGACCGGGACACCTTCCTCGAGGAGTTCTTCCCCGACCAGGCCGACCGCCGCGAGGTCGAGACCGGAGCCGACCGGCTCATCGCCACCAACCGCGCCTACCGCCTGGCCGAGATGCGCCGCAGGCTCGGACTCACCCAGGCCGAAGTCGCCCACCGGATGCACGTCCGGCAAGAACGGGTCTCCGCCATCGAACGCGCTGCCGTCGACGCCAGCGAGCTACGCACCCTCGCCGCCTACATCAAAGCCCTCGGCGGACACCTGGAGATCGTCGCCGACTTCGGTACCGAACGACTCGTTATCGGCTGACCCGCACCATCCAAAGCCGGCCGATGCAACCGAGCGCTTCGCGGCAGGACAGGATGTTGGCGGGCAGTGGTGGAGCTGCGTGACTATGCAACGTGGGACAGCTTGGTCAGGAAGCCGGTCGAGGTGCGGAGGCGCGATGATGGTTCGCGCCAGCGTCGGCCTGCCGGTCCCGTTCCCCTCCGCCGTACCAGTCGAGACACAGCACGGTGGCGTCGTCCCGGAGCGTTCCACCGACGGCGTGCAGGACGGCTCTGGTGATCTCTTGGACCACCTCACGCGGGTGTAGATCGCCGGTGGTCGCCAGCAAGCCGAAGACGTCGGCGGTAGCGGCGTTGCGTTCGAGTATGCCATCGGTGACGATCACGAAGCGGTCGCCGGGCAGCAGCGTCACCGGCTGCACCAGGTAGTTGATGCCGGGCACTATCCCGAACGGCGGATCGACGGCCAGTTCGATGTCCTCGACTCGGCGGTCGCGGACCCGGAGCGGGCCGGGGTGCCCGGCGTTGATCATGGCACCGGCGCCGGTGGTCAGGTCGACTCGGAGGAGCTGGCCGGTGACGAACTGGTCAGCGCGGCCGTGCTCGAGGATCGCCGCGTTGGCGTGTGCTGCCTGCTCGGCGAGAGTCGCGCCACTGCGCCGGCTGTTGCGTAGGCTGCCGACCAGCAGCGTCGCTAGCAGCGCTGCGTCCTCCTTGTGGCCCATGGCGTCGGTGAGGGAGACGTGCAGCGTGTCCCGGTCGAGGCTGTAGTCGAAGGTGTCGCCGCCGACGGTACCCGCTGGTTCCACCGCGCCGGCAATGGTGAACTGCCCGGCCTCGCACGTGAGCGAGGCCGGCAGCAGCCGGCGTTGGATCTCGGCTGCCAGCGAGAACGGCTGGCTGCGTTGGCCCCACTCGAATAGGTCGGTGTAGCGCCGGTTGACGATCACCACGTACCCGAGCGCATGCGCGGCCGAGGCGATGTAGTCGACGGTGTCCGGGTCAGGGACCGCGGGTAGGAGCATCTCCAGCACCCCGATGATGTTGCCCCGGTCCGTCACCGGAGCCAGCACGCGGGTGAACTCGCCTGCCGGCAGTACCTGCAGCCGTTGGCTGCGCACCACCCGCTCGTAGGGGGTACCGGCCAGCGGCACCGTCTCGGCGGCGTCCCTTCCCTGGGAGCGACGGCCCTCCCCGCCGCCATCGTGGCTCAACCGGACCACCGCGTTGCCGCTGGAGTCGGCGATGAGGAAAGCGACTTCCTGCGCGGCCAGCCGCTTGCCGAGCTCAACTGCGAACACGTCCACCGCAGCCACCGGCGGCGCGACCTCCACGGCAGCGAGCAGCGAGCGTAGCTCCAGGCGCCCCTCAGCGCGGTCCAGCATGCCCAAATACTACTGGCCGAACGCCTTCCCTAGCCGGGTGCGCCCAGCGCGCCCGGCGCTCGGATGCTCACCCGCCGGGGCTGGCCGCGTGTGTCGGGACAGCGACCGGTCACGTCCACTCGGTCTGCTGGGACGGCGTTCCGCGGGCCGACAGAAGGATCACTCGCCCTGAACGTCAAGAGCAGGTTTCTAGATCATCTAGCCAGCATCAGACGGGTTCGGCATCGACATGGGGTCGCCGCCGGCGTTGACTGGAGCTACCTCTGCAACGTAGAGCCACCGGAGTCGCCGTGATCATTCTCATCGGATTGGTCATCCTCGTCGCCGCCCTGGTGGTCGGGGTGGCGGGCGTGCTGAGCAACGGGGGTGCCGGCCACACGCTGACCGACCAGTTCGCCGTGTTCGGCTACCACGTCACCGGCTCCACCGGCCTGCTGTTCCTCCACGGCATCGTAGTCGGGGCGGTGGGCCTGTTCGGGTTGAGCCTGCTGCTGGCCGGTGCCCGGCGGACCGCCCGTCGCGGCCGCACCGCCCGCAGCGAGCTCAAACGATCCCGTCGCGAGACGGCCGCAGCCTACCAGGACCGCGACGACCTCGCCCAAGCGCGGCAGCGGGAGGCCGCAGGCGCCGACGCGGACCTGGACCGCCGAGAAGCGCCACCGGGCTAGCTAGCCGGAACACCAGCCAACCAGGCCCAACGGCAACACCAAGCACGTCGCCGCAAATATGGGAGGCGCCGTCAAACACTGACCCCGCCAGCAAGACCGAGAGGAACCCTCATGTCCACACCGGGATCGCCGGACGCAGCTCCCGAAACTACCGGGACCGCCCACAGCACGGCAAACAACCTGAACGGCGATAACTCACCTCAAGGAACAGTCCCAGCGACGCCCACCCAGTCGATACGCGGCAGCCGCCAGAGCCCCGAAGGGCGCCGGCTGACCCAACGGATCTCGCTCCTGCTTGGCCAGCGGACGAGCCTTAGCCAAGTGATGCTGGTCGTCCTGAGCGCCGCACTGATTCTCGGGCTGATCGGCTTCGTCGTTCACGCCCTGTGGATCGTTGCCATCATCGTCATCGCACTCGGCCTCGGTTACACCGCCGCCAACAGCCGACGTGACCGGACCGACGCCGTAAACCAGCGCCAAGAAGACGAGCTCGACACCGAACGACGCGGCTGACGAACACACCCAGCGCCGCCGTCTGAAGCCCAGATCAGGTACGAGTAGCGCGAACGGCAACGAGTGGCCATGCGTATTGTTCCGGGAGCGTCGCGCCGGGCACCACACGGCGGCCGTGGATCTTGTCGTGAGCGCCGCCGTGCCTCGGTCTCGCCGGACCGGCGCTCGAAGCGGCGCGACGGTCGACCCTCCGAGCCTCGGCTTCGCGAGCCGCTCTGACGAGGAGCCGGACCGCAAACGGATGCGGCGTCGCCATTTCGTGCACCGGTTCGTCGCGCTGTCATCGGCAAGAGCGTGAGAGGACCATCGCATGCGCAACGCCCCGGCTCGCACCCTTCGTGACCAGGCCGAGCTGGTACCGCCTCGGTTCCTGGGGCCAGCTACGGGCGTCCTTGTCGACAAAGACGGGGCCAGGTAGGGGCGTCAGTGCAACCCGTGCAGCCCCGCGCCGGGCTGAGGCGTGCCGCCCGCGGCCGGGTACGACCCGGCCCCGGTCCGGGCGACGGCGACGGCGGCCTGGCCGAGGCTGATGCCGCCGTCGTTGGTCGGCACCCGGGAGTGGGTCAGCACGCGGAAGCCAGCGGCGGCGAGGCGGTCGACGGTGCGCTGCAGCAGCAGGATGTTCTGGAAGACGCCGCCGGACAGGGCGACCGTCGGCACGCCGGTCGAGGCGCGCAGCCTGCCGCAGGCGGCCACGACCATGTCGGACACGCCGTTGTGGAACCGGGCCGCGACCACGGGCGAAGCGGTGCCACGCAGCAGGTCCTCGGCGGCAGCGGCCACCAGGTCGGCGCCGGCCACCCGCAGCGGCCCTCCGGCGTTGTCTGTTCGGCCGGCGTTGTCCATTCGTGCGGCGTCGTCGATACGTGCGGGGTAGGCGCGGCGCTCGTGCGGGTCGGCGTGCTGCTCCAGCTCGATCGCGGCCTGCCCCTCGTAGGTGACCGCGTCGCGCAGGCCGAGCAGCGCGGACACCGCGTCGAACAGCCGACCGGCGCTGGAGGTCAGCGGGGAGTTGACGCCCGCGGCGGCCAGCGAGCGCACCGCGGCCAGGCGCGCGGCGTTGCGCCGCAGCACCGCCAGCCGCTGCGGCGGGTCGCCACCGAACGCCGCGTCGAGGTAGGCGACCGCCATCCGCCACGGCTCGCGGATAGCAGCGGTGCCGCCGGGCATCGGCACCGGCGCCAGGTGGCCGAGCCGCCGGTAGCCGGCCAGGTCGGCCAGCAGGAACTCGCCACCCCAGAGGGTGCCGTCCGCGCCGTAGCCGAGGCCGTCGAAGGCCACGCCGAGCACCGGCCCGTCCTCGCCGTTGTCGGCCAGGCAGGAGGCGATGTGCGCGTGGTGGTGCTGCACCCCGACCAGTTCGACGTCCGGCAGGTCCATCGCGTACTTGGTGGACAGGTACTCCGGGTGCAGGTCGTGCGCCACCACCTGCGGCCGGATGCCGAACAGCCGGCCGTAGTGCTCGATGCCCTCGGTGTAGGACCGCAGCGTCTGGTAGTTCTCCAGGTCGCCGATGTGGTGCGAGACGAACGCGCGGCGGCCCTGCACCAGGCAGAAGGTGTTCTTCAGCTCGGCGCCGCAGGCCAGCACCGGGCGGCCGGCCGGCCGGCGCAGCGGCACCGGCTCGGGGACGTACCCGCGGGAGCGGCGCAGCACGGACTCCCGGCCGCGGAAGGGGCGCACGACCGAGTCGTCGGTGCGGGTGTGGATGGGCCGGTCGTGGGTGAGGAAGGCGTCGGCGATGCCGGCCAGCCTGGTGGTCGCGTCGCCGTCGAGGTAGGCGATCGGCTCGTCGGAGACGTTGCCGCTGGTGAGCACGATCGGGCGTCCGGTCGCCCGCAGCAGCAGGTGGTGCAGCGGCGTGTAGGGCAGCATCAGGCCGAGCTGGCGGTTGGCCGGCGCCACCGCGGCGGCGACCGGCGCGCCGGGCCGGCGCGGCAGCAGCACGATGGGCCGCCGCCGGCCGGTGAGCAGGACCTGCGCCGGGCCATCGACCTCGCAGAGCCGGCGCGCGGCGTCCACATCGGACACCATCACCGCGAACGGCTTGTCCTCACGGAGCTTGCGCTTGCGCAGCGCCGAGGCGGCGGCCTCGTCGTCGGCCGGCACCGCGAGGTGGTAGCCGCCGAGGCCCTTGACCGCGAGCACCCGCCCGGCCCGCAGCAGGGCGGCGGCCTGCGCGATCGGACCGGACTGCACGATCGGACCGGACTGCACGATCGGACCGGACTGCACGATCGGACCGGACTGCACGGTCAGCTCAGTCGGGTCGCCAGGCAGGTCATGGCCGGCGCGGTCGACCAGCCGCAGCCGGGGGCCGCAGTCCGGGCAGCACGTCGGCTGGGCGTGGAAGCGGCGGTCGGCCGGGTCGTGGTACTCCGCCGAGCAGGCCGCGCACATGGTGAAGCCGGCCATCGTGGTCAACGGCCGGTCGTAGGGCACGCCGCGGACGATGGTGAACCGGGGCCCGCAGTTGGTGCAGTTGACGAACGCGTAGCCGAACCGGCGGTCAGCCGGGTCGGCCAGCTCGCGAAGGCAGTCCGCGCACGGCGCGCTGTCCGCCGCGATGAGCGCCCGCGGCGGGCCGGAGGCGTCGCTGGCCACGATGGCGAACCCGGCCGCGCCGGTGGGTTCGGCCGGGACGGCGCCGACCCGCTCGACCGCGGCCAGCGGCGGCGCGTCCCGCTCCAGCGCCCGCAGGAACTCCTCGACCAGCCGCGGCGGCCCCTCGACCTCGATGAACACCCCGCCCGAATCGTTGCCCACCCGCCCGGCCAGGCCGAGCCGGCTCGCCAGCGCATGGACGAACGGCCGGAAGCCGACGCCCTGCACGGCGCCCTCGACCCTGACCTCCCACCGGACCCGTCCCGCCACCTGCCCAGTCTCCACCGGCACCCGGCCCCACCAACGCCAGGTCACCACCAACGCCCGGTCACCACTGGCGGCCGGTCTTCCACCGGCAGCCCTCAGCGGGCCCAGGGATCGGGGCTGTACATGATAAGGTCCCTCAGGCAAGACGCGTCCCGGGCGGTGACCACCTGCGCGCCGGTGCCGGCAACCGCGGCCAGCTTGTCGGCCAGCATCGCGCCGGGCACCCGGGTTCTTCAGCGCGAACGTCGCCTTCTCCGCCCCGCTCGGCGACTCACGTCTCATCGTGCCCCGCTCCGGTCGTCCCGGCCGGGCGAACCCCGTCCTCCCCCGCCCGCACGCCTCTGACGGCTCGGGTAGGCAGGTAGCCGGACCGGCAGCGGGCCTGACAGCGGCTGCTACGCCAACGACGACGTAGAGCCGGCCGGTACATCCTGGTCACTGCCGACTGCTGGGGCGTGAGGTTGTCGTGCCCCGACACCGCCGTCACCAGGCCGTTGCCACACCGTGACGTGGTGAGCGCCGCGCCTGATTACACCGAGCTGCACCGGCTCATCGGCCGGTTGACGCCTGACCAGGCCGCAGAGCTGCAGGAACATGCGCTGCAACTGTTTCCGGCACAGACCGGCGGTTTCGGCGGCTACACGCCTTCGACGGCCCGGCGACCGACCTGGCCGCGAGAGCCAAGCACGTGGCCCGGGCCGAGCTCGGTGAGGACGATGCTGCTCGTTGACTCCGGCCCTCTCGTTGCTCTTCAAGGTTAGGCGGGATTTACATTCGTGCGGTTACCAGTCGTGATCGTTCGTTGGTAACGTTGAGCGGTCAGACGGTAGCCGCCTCTGCACGCGGGCCGAAAGTTATCCAGTTGGTGCTGTTGGGTGGCCGGCTGGTTTTTGGGGTGCTGCCGCGCCTGTCGCCTCGCTGGCGCTCGGCGGCAGGCTTGCCACCGGAGAAATGCGGGATGGCGGGTTGGTCCGGTACCCGGCTTGAACGGTCACGCTGGCCCTGTACCTCACCTTTAGCCCGAACGCGGCTAGTGGTCGCGGTGGCCGGGGCAAGAAAAAGGGTCGATCAGATGGTCCGGGAATGGTGACGTGGGCGCGTTCGGCAGATATAATCGAACGTATGATCGGCAACCTCGCGGAAGAGTATGCGCATCCGGTGGCGCGTGCTGTCGCCGACACCGAAACGATGCTGGCCGAATGCGCCGGGCTGCCGTTGTGGTCGTTGGCGGATAAGGATGTCGATGAGTTGCTGCCACGGGCGCACGCCCTGCTGGGCCGGGTGATGGGCAGCCTGGTGTTGCCGCTGGTGCGGGAAGCCGACCGGCGGGGTCTGGCCGGGGTGTTCGGCGCGGGCAGCACCGCCGGGTGGATACGAAACGAGCTGCGGGTGAGTCTGGGCAAGGCCCGGCAGCTGGTCAGCCTCGCCGAGGCGGTGGTGGACGGTGACCTGGCCGCGACCGGGCAGGCGTTGGCCGAGGGCCGGATCAGCCCCGAACACGCCCAGGTCATCGCCCGGTCC
>JBKOWA010000256.1:0-3447 GCA_046724155.1 Actinomycetota bacterium | reverse complement strand
GTCTTGAGCACGATGAACAGCGCGCCGAAGAGGCCGGCGGTTACTGCTGAGGCGATCCGTTCGAGCCTGGTGAGGTGCCCGTGGCGGCCGATCTCCCAGCCGGCGATGCACAGCAGCAGGGTGCTGCAGGCCAACGCGGCGAGCACCGCGGCGTCCAGGTCGGCACCCAGAGCGCGCACGACCAGGAGGACGGCCAGCGGGAGGGCGGACGCGGTCACGATCTCCCAGCCGCTGGTGAGCTGGAGGCGTACCTGCGTGCGGTTGGGGCGGTGCCCGCTGTGGATCCGTTCCGCGACCAGCCGGGCGTAGCGTTCGGCGCCCCAGTAGATGGCCAAGGTGACCAGCACAGCGGCGGCCAGCGCCACGGCCGTCTCGGCGTGCGAGGCGGCCATCACGGCGGCGCTGACGATCACGCCGTAGATCCCGTCCGCCGTGGACTCCTCGTCGTCACGGGCCATCCCGATGCCGAACGTGCCGGCGGACCGGGGAGGCCGAGCTGAGGTCATGGCCACTCCCTCGCTGGCAGCCTGATCGCAGCGGACCAGGGGCGGCCGCCCGGCGCGGTCGGAACGGCGGACCCGACCATCATGCTGACCGGGACGGCCCGGGCGGGTCACTCGCACCGGATGAGCCGCGGTAATCGAGCCCGGGCGGTACCTCGCCGAGCACAAGATCGAGCGGTTCGCCCACCAGCGGTGCCACTGGCTGTGCTCCGTCCCGGCCCCGGGGCCGCCCTTGTGAGGCCCCCGGGGCCGGGAAGTTCAGCCGCCGGTCCGCGGGGTCGGGCCCCGCAGGATGGGGCGCAGCGCGTCCAGGGCGCCCGCGTCGTCGATCGTGGACGGCACCGGCTCGTCGTTGCCGTCCGCGATCCCGCGCATGGTCTAGCGCAGGATCTTGCCGGACCGCGTCTTCGGCAGCGCCGGCACGATGTCCACCTGGCGGAACGAGGCAACCGGGCCGACCTGGTCGCGGACCAGCTGGACCAGCTCGGCGCGCAGCACGTCCGGCTCGACCCGGGTGCCGGCCTTGAGCACCACGAACCCGCGCGGCACCTGGCCCTTGAGCTCGTCGTGCACGCCGATCACCGCGCACTCGGCGACCGCGGGATGGCTGGCCAGCGCCTGCTCCAGGGTGCCGGTGGACAGCCGGTGGCCGGCCACGTTGATCACGTCGTCGATGCGGCCCATGACATGGAGGTAGCCGTCCGGGTCGCGCCGCCCGCCGTCGCCGGTGATGTAGTAGCCGGGGTGCTGGGACAGGTAGGACTGCACGTAGCGGTCGTCGTCGCGCCACAGGGTGGGCAGGCAGCCGGGCGGCAGCGGCAGCTTGACCGCCAGCTCGCCGTCCTCGCCGGGCGGCATCTCGTCCCCGGTCGCGGCCAGGACCCGCAGGTCGTAGCCGGGCAGCGGCACGGTGGGGGAGCCGGGTTTGGTCGGCATCGCCTCCAGGCCCACCGGGTCGCCGCAGATGGCCCAGCCGGTCTCGGTCTGCCACCAGTGGTCGATCACCGGGATGCCGAGCAGGTCGCCGGCCCAGCGGTAGGTCTCCGGGTCCAGCCGCTCGCCGGCCAGGAACAGGTAGCGGAAGCGGGACAGGTCGTACTTGCGGACGAACTCCCCGGTCGGGTCCTCCTTCTTGATCGCCCGGAACGCGGTCGGCGCGGTGAACAGCGTCTTCACCCCGTGCTCGGCGATCACCCGCCAGAACGCCCCGGCGTCCGGAGTGCCGACCGGCTTGCCCTCGTACAGCACGGTCGTGCAGCCGGCCAGCAGCGGGCCGTAGACGATGTAGGAGTGGCCGACGACCCAGCCCACGTCGGAGGCCGCCCAGTACACGTCGCCAGGCTGGGTGTCGTAGAGGTACTCCATGCTCCAGCGCAGCGCGACCGCGTGCCCGCCGTTGTCGCGGACCACGCCCTTCGGCCGGGCCGTGGTGCCCGAGGTGTAGAGGATGTAGAGCGGGTCGGTGGCCGCGACCGGCACGCAGTCGGCCGGCTCCGCAGCAGCCATCGCCGCGGCCCAGTCCCGGTCCCGGCCGGGCGTCAGCGCGGCGGTCGCCTGCGGGCGCTGCAGGATGACGCACGCCTGCGGCTTGTGCTCGGCCAGCTCGATGGCCCGGTCGAGGATCGGCTTGTACTCCACCACCCGGGTGACCTCGATGCCGCAGGACGCCGAGACGACGACCTTCGGCGCCGCGTCGTCAATCCGGATGGCCAGCTCGTGCGGGGCGAACCCGCCGAACACCACCGAGTGCACGGCCCCGATCCGGGCGCAGGCGAGCATCGCCACCACGGCCTCGGGCACCATCGGCAGGTAGATGATCACCCGGTCGCCGGCCACCACCCCGAGCCCGCGCAGCACCCCGGCGAACCGGGCCACCTCGTCCCGCAACTGCCGGTAGGTGTACGTGCGCCCGCCGCCGGTCACCGGGCTGTCGTAGACCAGCGCCGGCTGGTCCGCCCGTCCGTTGCGGACGTGCCGGTCCACCGCGTTGTCGCAGGTGTTGAGCATGCCGTCGGTGAACCAGCGGTAGAAGGGCGGTTTGGACCGGTCCAGCACGACCGCCGGCTCCCGGTACCAGTCGATCCCCTTGGCCGCCTCCCCCCAGAACCCCTCCGGGTCGGCAAGGCTGCGGCGGAACGTCTCTTCGTAGCTGGCCATGGCCGGTTCCCTTCAGTCCGCAGTCCGCACAGCATGCGAGGAGGAAGGACGTGGGCGTAGCGCCAAAGGTCTGAACTTCCGCCAGCGTAGGTCCCAGCGGCGGTTCACACCCGGACAGGCTCGGCTCTCGGCTTGCGGATCAGCCCCTGGCTGGGACCCGGGGCAGCGGCATGACCGACAGAACCCGCCAGGGCTGGTCTCGTACCGGTGGCCGTTCAGGCCGGCGGCGTTCATCGCCGCCAGGTCGTCGGCCTGGCTGTGTCAG
The DNA here is from genome assembly GCA_046724155.1 of Actinomycetota bacterium. Lineage (GTDB taxonomy): Bacteria > Actinomycetota > Actinomycetes > Mycobacteriales > JACQDL01 > JBKOWA01. The sequence continues at coordinate 522 of JBKOWA010000256.1, read as the reverse complement.
ATCGTGACTACCACCTGTGCTGAATAGTGATTTGAGCACGTGCTATCTCGTGACTGCACTGCGTGCTAGATGCTGAGATCCGGGGGTTCCCTGGCCACGTACGTCCGCCGCGCTCGACCTCGGCAGCGGCCTTGGAGGTGGACACGTCGAGGATGCCTCTGCCCCTGCCTAGTTAGGCCGGTCGGACCAAGCCTCAGGTGTTCCTCAAGAAGCCGCCGGATTCCTTTCGCCGGCGCCCGGCGCTTCCTACGTTCGGCCCAAGTAGACCAACCGGCGTGCGCGCATGTCCCGGCGCCCCGGTCCACGGGAGGTGGGTCCCACAATGAAGATCCCGACGAGGCTGAGGAAGCGACGGTTCGGCGTGCTCAGCGCGCTGCTCGCGGCGGCGCTCCTGGCGACCGGCTGCGGCTCGAAGGGCGATCGGGATCCGGCGGTTGCCAACGGGTCACTGGTGTTCGGCGCGTCGCTGTCGCTGACCGGTTCGCTGGCGCGGGAGGGGACGCTGACCATGGAGGGGTACGA
>JBKOWA010000512.1:0-2543 GCA_046724155.1 Actinomycetota bacterium | reverse complement strand
AGGCTGCGGAGGATCGCCTGGACCGTGTCGTCCCTGGTCCACTCCGCGGCGGTGCCGTCGCCGAGCCAGGTGCCGACCAGGTGGGGGTGCAGGGGCAGCGACCGCTCGGGGAGTTGGAGCGGGGCGCACTGCGGGATCGCATGGTTAAGCCGCCGGTCGGCGAGGCGGAGCGTTGCTGCGATCTCCACGGTGGTCACCGGGCGGTCGTGGTCGCGCCAGAGGTCCGGCTCAGCGAGCGCATAGCCGGTCACAGCGAGCGCGGTAACCCGGCGCAGCCGCTCGGCCTGCTCTGGCGACCAGTGGTAGCTGGCGGCGCCCGCCGCGCGCTGGCGGCGGCTGGCCCGCGTGGTGGTCTGCCACAGGTGGTCGGCGTCCGCGACGATGACCTCGCCGTCGGAGAACTCGACCTCGTAGCATGGCCGCCCGGTCATCACGTCGGTGGCCGCGACCACCCGGGTGGGCCGGCCGTCGGCGCCGAGCAGCAGGTCGCCCTCCTGGACCTCGCCCATCGTGGTCCAGCCCGTCGGCGTGGGCAGGGGGGTGTCCAGCGCCAGGGCCTTGCCCAGGGCGGGGCGGGCCGCGATGATGATCATCTGGCCGGGGTGCAGGCCGTTGGTCAGGCTGTCCAGGTCGGCGAAGCCGGTGGGCACCCCGGTGCTGACCCCGCCCCGGGAGGAGATCAGGTCGATCTCGTCCATGGTCTCGGTCAGCAGCTGCTCGAGCCGGATGTAGTCCTCCGAGGTGCGCTGCTCGGTGACCTCGTACACGGCGGCCTGGGCCCGGTCGACCACCTCCTCCAGGTCGCCACCACCCCCGCCGGCGGCGCCGTACCCCAGCTGGACGATCCGGGTGCCGGCCTCGATCAGCCGGCGCAGCACGGCCCGCTCGGCCACGATCTGGGCGTAGTAGCCGGCGTTCGCCGCGGTCGGCACCGACGACATCAGGGTGTGCAGGTACGGCGCGCCGCCCACCCGCATGAGCTGGCCGGTCCGGGTCAGCTCGGCGGACACCGTGACCGGGTCGGCCGGCTCGCCGCGACCGTACAGGTCGATGACGGTGTCGTAGATGGTCTGGTGGGCCGGCCGGTAGAAGTCGGTGCCACGCAGCACCTCGACAACATCGGCGATGGCGTCCTTGGACAGCAGCATGCCGCCGAGCACCGCCTGCTCGGCGGCGATGTCCTGTGGAGGCTGCCGGTCGAACTCCGGCTGCGACGGGTGCCCCGCCGGGCCTTCGCGATCGTCCCCGACGGCCATCGGCTCCCCCCTCGTGACTTCGAGCCCTACCCTGGTAATCGAACGTATGTTCGATGAATGAAGGATACAGCACGAACGCCGGCCGGCGCGGGACCACGCTAGGAGGCCCGGGTTCGGCGGCACAAACCTTCCTGTGGAAGGGCCTGTGGACCAGGTGTGGGTAGTCCTGAGGACAGTGCCCACAGGGTGTGGATATAGCTGTGGATGATCCGGGCAGGTTGCGGGCGGCGAGGGTGATGACCTGTGGCTTCGCTGTACCCAGCGTGTGGATGCGAGAAAGTCGGCCGGTGCGGCGCACCATCCGGGTGACGAGGACCACCCTTCCGGGCGGCTACCCGACAGCGCTGCGCTGTCAGCCCCGGAAAGCGCAGCGGGCCCGTCCGGACCATGCCCGGACGGGCCCGCTGTGGTTGGGCGGGCGGCCGGTCAGCTCGCCACGACCTCCAAGGCGATCTTCGCGGAAACCTCCGGATGCAGCCGCACCGTCGCGGTGTGCGAGCCGGTGGTCTTGATGTGGCCGGGCAGCTCGATCCGGCGGCGGTCCAGCTCGGGTCCGCCGGCCGCCCGCACGGCCTGCACGATGTCGGCCGCGGTGATCGAGCCGAACAGCCGGCCGCCGGATCCGGCCCGCGCGGTGAGCCTGACCTGCCGGCCCTCGATGGCGGCCCGCAGCTCCTGTGCCTGGCCGAGGTCGCGGATGTCCCGCGCGTCCCGGGCCCGCCTGATCTGGCTGACCTGCTTCTCGCCGCCCCTGGTCCAGCGGATCGCCAGACCGCGCGGCACCAGGTAGTTGCGCCCGTAGCCGTCCTTGACCTCGACGACGTCGCCGGGCGAGCCGAGCCCGCTGACCTCCTGGGTGAGGATGAGCTTCACGTCCACCCCCTCCTAGCGGGCCGTGCTGGTGTAGGGCAGCAGCGCCATCTCCCGGCTGTTCTTCACCGCGGTCGCGATGTCGCGCTGGTGCTGCGAGCAGTTGCCGGTGACCCGGCGGGCCCTGATCTTGCCGCGGTCGGAGATGTACTTCCGCAGCAGCGAGGTGTCCTTGTAGTCGATATAGCTGGTCTTGTCCTTGCAGAACGCGCAAACCTTCTTCTTGGGCTTGCGGACCGGTGGCTTAGGCATCTGATGCGCTCCGTCAGTTCACGATTGCTCGGTGTGCGGCCGGCGCGGGAAACCCGCGATGCCGGCGACTAGAAGGGGGGTTCCTCGGAGAAGTCGCCGCCGCTGCCGGCCGGCGGGGCCGAGGCCCACGGGTCGTCGGCCGGGGCACCGGCGGCCGCGCCGCCG
>JBKOWA010000602.1:0-1431 GCA_046724155.1 Actinomycetota bacterium | reverse complement strand
GCGCAGCTCTCGGCGGCGCAGCTCTCGGTGGCGCAGCTCTCGGTGGCGCAGCCAACGGCGGGGCGGCTGGTGGGTGGGTTGCGCCCGGGCTGCCGCTGCTGGTCGGCGGCCGCTCCTCGGGTGCCCGGGTGGCCTGCCGCTGGGCGGCGGCCGGCGGCGCCGCACCCCGGCAGGCCGGCGTGGTCTGCCTGGCGTTCCCGGTGCACCCCCCGGGACGGCCGGACCGGTCGCGGCTGGCGGAGCTGGACGCGGTCACCGTGCCGGTCCTGGTCGTGCAGGGCGACCGCGACCCGTTCGGCATGCCGCCGCCGCGGCCGGGGCGGACCGTGCTGGTCGTCCCGGGCGCCGACCACGGGCTGCGCCGGGGGCTGGCCGGCGTCCGGGAGGCGTTCGCCGGCTGGCTGTCCGAGCTGGGCCTTGCCGGCGGCTAGAAACTTGTGGACGCGACAGACCCGTCAAGGGCGTGTCGCGTCCACGGGTTGGGCTCCTCCCGGCGCCGTACCCTTCCCGCATGGGCGAGCAGCTCGACTATGACGTGATCGTCATCGGTTCCGGCTTCGGCGGGTCGGTGACCGCGTTGCGGCTGACCGAGAAGGGCTACCGGGTCGGCGTGCTCGAGGCCGGCCGGCGGTTCACCGACGCCGACTTCGCCAAGAACTCCTGGCACCTGCGGCAGTTCCTGTGGGCGCCGCGGCTGGGCTGCTACGGCATCCAGCGCATCCACCCGCTGCGCGACACCGTCGTGCTGGCCGGCGCTGGGGTGGGCGGCGGCTCGCTCAACTACGCCAACACGCTGTACGAGCCGCTGCCCGCGTTCTACGCCGACCCGCAGTGGGCGCACATCACCGACTGGGCCGGCGAGCTCGCGCCGTACTACGACCAGGCCAAGCGGATGCTCGGGGTGGTGACCAACCCGACCGTGACACCCAGCGATGAGGTGCTGCGCGCGGTGGCCGGTGAGATGGGGGTCGGCGAGACGTTCCACCCGACCCCGGTCGGGGTGTTCTTCGGCGGCCCAGGAGGTCCGGGCAGCACAGGAGGTCCGGGCAGCACAGGTAGTCCGGGCAGCACAGGTAGTCCGGGCAGCACAGGTAGTCCGGGCAGCACAGGTAGTCCGGGCAGCACAGGTAGTCCGGGCAGCACAGGCGGAGCGGGCGTCGAGCAGGACGACCCGTACTTCGGCGGCGCCGGGCCGCGCCGCAGCGGCTGCCTCGAGTGCGGCGAGTGCATGACCGGCTGCCGGCACAACGCCAAGAACACGCTGGTGAAGAACTACCTGTACCTGGCCGAGGCGAACGGCGCAGTGGTGCACCCGCTCACCACGGTCACCGCGGTGCGGCCGCTGCCCGGCAGCCCAGACGGAGGCTCCGGCGGCGGGCCCGGCGGTGGTCCAGACGGCGGTTCGGGCGGCGCCGCACGGGCCGGGTACGC
>JBKOWA010000332.1:0-3165 GCA_046724155.1 Actinomycetota bacterium | reverse complement strand
CGCCTGCCCCCGACTTGACCGGGGGCTAGCCCCACCCCCCGCACGCCGGGTGCCGGGATGGTGGCCGGGGGCCGCCGCTGCCTAACGTGGTCGCGTTGCCTGCCTGCCGTGGCGGCCCCCTGACCGTGGGAGCGCTTGCTTACCGTGGTGGTGTCGCCACAGCCGGAGAGCAGGCCGGAGCGAGGGAGCCGCCGTGGCGTACGCCGGGACCGCGAACGGGGTCACCGTGCGCCGTGGGCCGTTCGGCGCCGACCCGATCCCGCTGAACCCGCTGCGCGCGCTGGTCTCGCCCTACACCTGGCTGGCCACCATCCACCTGTTCGCCAACCTGGCCGTCGGCATGGCGACGTTCATCTCGATGGCTGTGCTGCTGGCCCTGGGTGGCGCCTTGCTGTGGGTCGCCCTGCTCGGCGTGCCGGTGCTCATGGTCGCGGTGTACCTGGCCCGCGGCTGGGCGGCGGTGGAGCGCGCCCGGTTCCGGCTCACCCTCGGGGTGCAGATCGTGCCGCCGGACCGGCCGGCGCGGACCCGCTCGCCGTTTCGCTACGTCTGGCGGCTGTTCGCCAACGTCGCCACCTGGCGGCAGGTGGCGTACACCCTGCTGCTCCTGCCGGTGGGCATGTTCACCTTCATGGCCACCGCGTTCGCCTGGTCCGGCCCGATCGCGCTGGCGCTGCTGCCCACGTACAACCACGCGCTGCCCAACGGCGGGGCTCACCTGCTGCTGTGGCAGGTGAACGGCAGCGTTCCGGAGACCGCGGTGTCGGTGCTCGGACTGGGGCTGCTGCTCCTGGTGCCGTACGTGATCCGCGGGCTGTCCACGATGGATGCCGCGCTGGCCCGGGGGCTGCTCGGCCGGTTCAGCACCCGGGAGCTGTCGGAGCGGGTGGACGTGCTGGAGCAGAGCCGGCGCCGGGTGGTGGACGCCGCGGAGGCCGAGCGCCGGCGGATCGAGCGGGACCTGCACGACGGCGCCCAGCAGCGGCTGGTGTCGCTGGCCATGATCCTCGGCCGGGCCAAGTCGCGGTACGCCCAGGACCCGGCCTCGGTGGGGCCGCTGATCGACGAGGCGCACCAGGAGGCGAAGCAGGCCATCGTGGAGCTGCGCAACCTGACCCGCGGGATCCACCCGCCGGTGCTCACCGACCGCGGGCTGGATGCGGCGCTGTCCGCGCTGGCCGCCCGCAGCCCGGTGCCGGTGACGGTGGACGTGCAGATCGAGCAGCGGCCCTCGCAGACCATCGAGGCGATCGCGTACTTCGTGGTGGCCGAGGCGTTGACCAACGTCGCCCGGCACGCCGCCGCCAACACCGCCTCGGTGCTGGTGCGCCAGGACGATGGCGTGCTGCGGATCGTGGTGCTCGACGACGGGCGCGGCGGCGCCGACCTGGACAGGGGGACCGGCCTGCTCGGGCTGGCCGACCGGGTGTCCGGGGTGGACGGTCGGCTGCACGTGGACAGCCCGCCGGGCGGGCCGACCGTACTGACCGTGGAGCTGCCGTGCGCGTAGTCATCGCCGAGAACCCGGTGCTGCCCGCTCGGCTGCACCTCGACAGCCCGACTGTAGTGACCCCGACCGCACTGACCGTGGAGCTGCCGTGCGCGTAGTCATCGCCGAGGACTCGGTGCTGCTCCGGGAGGGCATCTCCCGGCTGCTCGCCGAGGCGGGCTTCGACGTCCAGGACGCCGTGCCGGACGGGGAGCAGCTGCTGCGCTCGGTCGGCGACCGGCAGCCGGACGTGGTGGTGGCCGACGTGCGGATGCCGCCGACGCACACCGACGAGGGGCTGCGGGCGGCGCTGGTGATCCGCCGGCGGTGGCCGGCGGTCGCGGTGCTGGTGCTGTCGCAGTACGTCGAGGAGCGGTACGCCTCGGAGCTGCTGGCCGGGGACACCCGCGGCGTCGGGTACCTGCTCAAGGACCGGGTGGCCGATGTGGACACGTTCGTGGAGGCGCTGCGCCGGGTCGGCGGGGGCGGCACCGCGCTGGACCCGGAGGTGATCTCCCAGCTGCTGGCCCGCAGCCGCCGCCGCGACCCCCTGGCCGGGCTCACCCCGCGGGAGCGGGAGGTGCTGCAGCTGATGGCCGAGGGCCGTTCCAACGCCGGCATCTCGACGCAGCTGGTGGTGACCGAGGGCGCGGTGGAGAAGCACGTGAGCAGCATCTTCGGCAAGCTCGACCTGCCGCCGGCGGAGAACGACCACCGGCGGGTGCTCGCCGTGCTGCGGTTCCTGGGGAGCTGACCGACGATGACCGCACCGCTGACTGCGCCCGCCCCGGCGCCCCCGCTCTCCCCGCTGCGCAAGGCGATCCTGGTGGTCGGCGGCCTGCTGTCGCTGGTCGTGATCACCGTCACGACGCTGACCATCGTGGACCACCTGGGCCGCACGTCATACGAGCGGGAAAGAAAGTTCACCGCGTCCGGCACCCACCACCTGCGGGTGTGGGCCCCGCACGGCATCTCGATCACGGCCAACACGAACCTCCTGGCCGACGAGGTCCACGTGCATACGTCGGTGGAGTACGGGCTGGCCCGGCCGGACATCGTGGAGAAGTCCACCACAGCGGACGGTGTGATCCTGGAGGCCAACTGCCACGGCTGGATGGCCGTATCCAGCTGCTCGGTCGCGTACGAGGTGCAGGTGCCACCGGATTTCAGCGTCGATGCGGTCTCCCAGACCGGTGACGTGTCCGCCACCGGGCTGACCGGGAAGGCCACGCTGACCACCACCGCCGGCACCATCCGGGTGAGCCAGATGAGCGGCGACCTGACGCTGCGCACCCGCGCCGGCGAGGTGGTCGGCACCGACCTGGGCAGGAGCCCGGGCAGCGCCGACGCGGGGGACAGCGATCCGGACGGCCCCACCGTGGAGGCCGGCGCCTCCGCCGGTGACGTCAACCTGACCTTCGCGGCACCGCCCTGGAACGTGAGCGCGCACACCTCGGCCGGCAACGTGGAGGTGACGGTGCCCCCCGCCTCCGGGTACCACATCGAAGCCGACACCAACGCCGGGGACCGGCACGTCGACCACTCGCTGGAGTCCCGCAGCTCGGACCGGACTATCGAGGTGACCAGCAGCGCAGGCGACGTGACGGTCCGTCCCGTCCTCTCTGCTCCCCCTTCTCTCCCCGTCCCCTCTCCTCCCCTTCCCCCCTCTCCTCCCC
>JBKOWA010000105.1:0-2224 GCA_046724155.1 Actinomycetota bacterium | reverse complement strand
GTACAACCGCGGCGGCAGCAGCGTGTCGCTGAGCGGCTGGAGTGTGCAGTACGCCTCGGCGGCCGGCACGACGTGGCAGGTCACCGCGCTGACCGGCTCGCTGGCGCCCGGCCTGCACTACCTGATCCGCGAGGCGGCAGGTGCCGGCGGCGGAGCCCAGCTGCCCACCCCGGACGCCACCGGCACCATCAACATGTCGGCAACCTCCGGCAAGGTCGCCCTGGTCACCAGCACCGCGGCGTTGACCTGCGGCTCGGCCTGCCACGCCGCGGCGGGGGTGCGCGACTACATCGGGTACGGCAGCGCCAACGACTGGGAGGGCGCCGGGGCCGCGCCGACGATCTCCAACACCACCGCGGACCTGCGGGCCGCGGCCGGCGCGACCGACACCGACAACAACGCCGCCGACTTCACCGCCGGGGCGCCGAACCCGCGCAACTCCAGCGGGGGCGGCGGTACCCGGATCCACGACATCGAGGGCGTGGCGCACATCTCCCCGAAGAACGGCCAGACCGTCACCGGCATCCCCGGCGTCGTCACGGCGAAGACCACCAACAAGTTCTTCCTGCAGGACCCGAGCCCGGACGCCGACCCGGCCACCAGCGAGGGCATCGTGGTGTTCACCTCCTCCGCCCCGACCGTCGTGGTCGGCGACTCGGTGACCGTGAACGGGACGGTGAGCGAGTTCCGGCCGGGCGGCTCCAGCGGTGCGACCAACCTGACCACCACTGAGATCGTCAGCCCGACGGTGACGATCCTGTCGCACGGCAACCCGCTGCCGGCGGCCACCGTGGTGGGCAGCGGCGGCCGGGTGCCCCCGCCGGCGGTGATCGAGGACGACGCCACCGGCGACGTGGAGACCTCCGGCACCTTCGACGCCACGACGGACGGGATCGACTTCTGGGAGTCCCTGGAGGCCATGCGGGTACAGCTGACCAACGCCGCGGTGGTCGGCCCGACCGACGCGAACGGCGAGATCCCGGTGGTCCCGCCGGGCAGCGGCACCATGTCGGCGCGCGGCGGCATCGTGGCCCAGGCCGGCGACTTCAACCCCGAGCGCATCATCGTGGACAACGCCCTCGCCGCGGTGCCCACCGCGACCGTCGGCGACACGCTGAGCGGCACGACCGTCGGCGTGATCGACTACTCCTTCGGCAACTTCAAGCTCGAGGTGACCGCCACCCCGACCCTGACCGCCGGCGGCCTGGCCCGGGAGACCACCGCCACCCCGACCGCCAGCCAGCTCGCGGTGTCCACGTTCAACGTGGAGAACCTGGCGCCGTCCGACCCGCAGACCAAGTTCGACACCCTGGCCGGCTACATCGTGAGCAACCTGAAGGCGCCGGACCTGCTGGCGCTGGAGGAGATCCAGGACAACAGCGGCGCCATCGACAACGGCGTCGTCGCCGCCGACCAGACCCTGTCCAAGCTGGTCAACGCGATCACGGCGGCCGGCGGCCCGGCCTACCAGTGGCGCCAGATCGACCCGGTCAACGACGCCGACGGCGGCCAGCCCGGCGGAAACATCCGGCAGGTCTTCCTGTTCCGCACCGACCGCGGCCTGACCTTCACCGACCGCCCCGGCGGGGACGCCACCACCGCGGTGGTCGTCAACAACGTCGGCGGCGTGCCGGCGCTGTCCATCTCCCCCGGCCGGATCGCGCCGACCAACTCCGCGTGGAACGCCAGCCGCAAGCCGCTGGCCGGCGAGTTCCGGTTCCACAACCGCACCCTGTTCGTGGTGGCCAACCACTTCAACTCCAAGGGCGGCGACGACCCGCTGTTCGGCCACCACCAGCCGCCGGTGTTCCCCAGCGAGACCCAGCGGCACTCCCAGGCCACCCTGGTGCGCGGCTTCACCGACCAGGTCCTGGCCATCGACCCGAACGCCTCGGTCGTGGTGCTGGGTGACATCAACGACTACGACTTCTCCCAGACCACGGACATCCTGGTCGGCTCCGGCGGCGGGGCACTGACCGACCTGCCGCGCACCCTGCCGGTCGCCGAGCGGTACACCTACGACTTCCAGGGCAACTCGGAGGTGCTCGACCACATCCTGCTCAGCGGCGCACTGGTCTCCGGCGGCTACGCCTACGACGTGGTGCACGTCAACTCCGAGTACCCCGACCAGTCCAGCGACCACGAACCGCAGGTCACCCGCCTGACCATCCCCTGACCGTACCTGCGGGCGGCCGCATCCTGTGCGACGCGGCCGCCCGCCGCA
>JBKOWA010000430.1:0-1253 GCA_046724155.1 Actinomycetota bacterium | reverse complement strand
CCTGCACGTGTCGTTCGCCGCGGCGCCGGCTGCCGGGAGGGGCCCGATGCTGACTGTGGTGCCGGCTACCGGATCACCCGCCGCGCTGGCGACGCTGCCGGCTGGGGCGCCAGCCGCTGTGACAGCGGAGCTGCCGGCCGCTGCCCGGGCCGTGGTGCTGGCGGACCTTGCCGGCGTCCGGTTGGGGACGCTGGTCAGCCCGGTCTCAGGCGGCGGGCGGTTCGACTACACCTTCACGCCGGACGACCTGCTGTGGACCGCCCGGTTCCTGTGCGGCCAGGCCGGCGGCCGGAACAACCTGGGCAACCGGGCGGTCCTGTGGACGATGTTCAACCGCTACGGCTACGCCCGGCACCGGCAGTACCCGACGTTCCATGCGTTCCTGCGGGCGTACTCCACCGCGCTGCAGGAGGTGCTCCGCAGCTGGGGTGCGGCCCGGCGGCACCTGGCCGACCCGGACTTCGTGCAGGCCGGTCACACCTACCCGCCGCCGGCGCCGCCCGGCATCCCGATGGGCCAGCTGGGGCGGTTCCTCCGGCTGCAGCGCACCCCGTGGGCCGCGCTGCCGGGTCAGGCCCGGGCGCTGGCCGTCACGGCGCTGACCGGCCGGGCGGCCAACCCGGTCGGGAGCGCCACCCAGTGTGACAACACCGCGGTGCGCTACGCCGACCGGTACCACAGCCGGCCCGGTGGGGAGCAGTGGCGGCAGTTCACCGACGACTTCGCCCGCACCCGCCGCTACCGCTGGATCGGCGACGTCCCCGGCCTGGACCAGCGCCGGAGCAACGCCTTCTTCGTCGAGAACCGCTACGCGACGCTGCTACCCGCCACCATCCGACCGCCGGCACCCTGAGCCGGCAGCTCAGGTGCGGCGCCCGCCACGGCCCGGGCAGCTGCGTCGGGACCGTGCGCCTGGTCGCGGACACCTGCCGCCAGGCACTGATGCCGGTCAGGCCAACCGGCGGCGGGCGCCTCCTCGAAGGAACTCCACCGATCCGAACCCGGCTGCCCGCGACGTCCCGGCAGGCCTGGCGGGCGCCGACCTGCTGCCCTGATCACATGGGCTGATCACAAAGAGCTTACGACCTGGCGGCCCCGACCGGCGCCGGTAGGCTTCCGGCCATGGCTGCATCCAACGATATCGAGGCTCGCGTGACTGCCCTGGAGACCCAGTTCCAGGAGCTGACCACGCGCATTCGCCGCACCGAGAAGGACGCGGCGGCCGCGCGCGTGCTGGCCGGCGGGGCCGACCG
>JBKOWA010000399.1:0-3494 GCA_046724155.1 Actinomycetota bacterium | reverse complement strand
AACCCTCACGGCCAGGCCCCGGCCGGCCACCAGGCTCCAAGAACGCCCACCGCGCCCCACGCCACGACCCAGGCAAGAACACCAAAACAGACACAACGGGCACCGGCTAGAACCTACAGACAGGTTAAAAAACAAGCTAAGAGCCAGCGGGGGCCCGGCAGCCCCGTCCAATGCCACCAGTCAGGCGCAGCTGGTGGCAGCCGCCGGGCCCGCGGCCCTGCGCCGGCGGCCCGCCCGCGGCGGATCGGTCCGGCGGTACGTACAACGGTATGAGGCAGCGGGGCGAGCTGCCCGTACGTGGCGGTCACCCGACACGGGTGGCCGCGGCTGTGCTTCGAGGGCTCACTGTGGCGGCTCGGTTGCGATCGCCACCGGGAGGTGGAAGCCACCGGACGCCGGTGCGCCGCCGCTCAGGCCCGCGACGGCAGCCCTGGCGGCCGCCAGCACCTCCCGGGTGCCGGGTAATCGCCAGCCGACCAGCCACGGCGGGCGCAGCCAGCCCGCCCGACCGCGCATGCGGCCATCCGCCGGCACCGGGACCCAGGAGCCCTGGGTGTGCACCAGGAGCCCGGCCCGCCAGTCGTCGTCGGTGGGATCGACCGGCTCCTCCTCGGCTGCGCAGAACAGCAACCACCGGTGGCCGCCGGACAGTGCGATCGGCCCGGCGCGCTCGCTGAGCCGGTGCGCCGTTGCCGCTCCCACGTCTGCGCTCACGTCCACAACCTCGACGCGGGGGCCGGTCCGTAACAGGATCGCCCACGCCTGGCGTGCCCACCACCGGCCGACCTGGAGGACATCCGTGGTCGCCGCCTGCTCCCACTGTTCTAGTAACGGGTGCAGTCCCGCACGGCGGCAGCCCAGGCGCGAGCAGCCGCAGTGGCCGCCCACCGCGTACGCACCGGGCACCACCGGCCACCCGTGGGCGGCGTACACCGCGGCGGCCCTCCGCAGCACCCGGACCCGCCCGGTCGGGTAGCGAAACCACTCCATCGTCGCCCTCCATGTGCAAATCGCCCGGCCGGCGCACACCTGCCCAGCGGCGTTGCTACGGCGCGAAACGGTTGCGCATGCGCTAGCATCCGATGCTGCGCGTGCCGATGCAAGGTCCTGATGCACGTGCAGACCGAAGTTCACCCGATGGAAGGGGTACGGCGTTGTCTCAGATGCGCCCGCTCTACAACGGCATGCCGGCGAGCGAGCTCCCGCCGGTGTCCTGGCGGAAGAGCCGCCAGAGCAGCCCCAGCGGCAACTGCGTCGAGCTGGCAGCGCTGCCAGACGGCCAGGTTGCCATGCGGAACTCCCGGTTCCCGGAAGGTCCGGTGCTGGTCTACACCCGCTCCGAGATCGCCGCTCTGCTCGGCGGTGTTCGGGACGGCGACTTCGACCACCTCGCCGGCTGACCGTCTGAACCATGTGTCCAGCTAGGGGGTACCGGTGAGTAACCGGTACCGGCCTGCGGCTCTACGGTCCGCGATACTGCGGAGGCCGTGGTGGAGGCGCCGTATCGCCGCAGGTCATGCCCCACCCTGGCGGGGCAGCGCACGACCGCCCGTTGGTCCACGCCCCAAGGGGCCCGGGCTAGTTGTTCTTCAGCAGTTCCACCAGCACGTCGGCAGTACGGGCCGGCGGGAAGGCGTCCACGCACAGCCGCTCCATCGCCTCGAGGTAGCGGTCGACATCTTCCCGCCGGTCCACGTACAGCGCGCCGGTCAGCTGCTCGGTGTACACCACGTCCGACATCTGCGGGTCACGGAAGCGCAGCAGGGTGAACGCCCCGCCGAACGCCGCGTGCCCGCCAGAGGCGAACGGGATGACCTGGACGGTGATGTTCGGGGCGCTGATCATGCTCAGCAGGTGTTCCAGCTGGCTGCGCATCACGTCCCGCCCGCCGATGGGCCGGCGCAGCGCCGCCTCGTCCAACACCGCCCACAGCCGTACCGGCCCGGGCCGGGCAAGGATCTTCTGCCGCTGCCTGCGCAGGCTGACCCGCCGCTCCACCTCGTCCGGCGGCAGCCGGCCGTGGCCCAGCTTGACGACCGCCCGGGAGTACTCCTCGGTCTGCAGCAGGCCGGGGATGAACTGGACCTCATAGCACCGGATCAGCGTCGCGGACGCCTCCAGACCGATGTACGACTGGAACCAGGTCGGCAGGATGTCGCTGTAGCGGTGCCACCAGCCCGGCGCGTTCGCCTCCTCCACCATGGCCAGCAGGGAGGCCCGCTCGTCGGCGTTGACCACGCCGTACAGCGTGAGCAGGTCGGCCACGTCGCGCTGCTTGAAGCCGACCCGGCCCAGCTCCATGCGGCTGATCTTGGACCCCGAGGCACGGATGGTGTATCCGGCCTCCTCGCGGGTGACACCCTTCGACTCACGTAGCTGCCGCAGCTGCGAGCCGAGGAGGATCCGGAGCAGGGTCGGGCCCCCGCCCGAGTCCATACCCGTCACCTCCACGCTCGGATGCTAGCGACCCCTATATGCGGGAGTATCACAGGGTGCAACGCTTATGCGCCAGGGCGTGAGGCGACACCATCCATTCGGGTTTATTTCCGGTCCTGGTCGTGGACATTTCAGTGACAATCCTTACCCACCGTGAACCGCGCACCGGACGATTCAGCGTGGTGGGGGCCAGCGCGACGGCGGCCAGCGTGAGGGCAGCACGGGGTAGGGCGGCGGGTGCCGGCTGCGGAACCACAGCCCGTAGGCCAGGCCGAGCACGAAGCCGACCACGTGCACCAGGTAGCCGATGCCGCCGGCCTCCGCGTTCGGGTTGCTGGCGATCTCGGCGTTGAACGCCTGCAGGCCGAACCACAGGCCGAGCACCAGCCAGGCGCGCAGCCAGATCGGGATCACCAGCACGATGGTCAGCACCCGGGCCCGGGGGAAGAGCATCAGGTACGCCCCGAGCACGCCGGCGATCGCCCCGGATGCGCCGACCAGGGTGTCGGTGGACTCCGGGAAGGCGAACGCGTAGAAGTAGGTGGCGATGACGCCGACGGCCAGGTAGAACGCCGCGAAGCGGAACCGGCCGAACCGGTCCTCGACGTTGTTGCCGAAGACCCAGAGGAACAGCATGTTGCCCAGTAGATGCAACCATCCGGCGTGCACGAACTGCGTGGTCACGGCGGACAGGACCGGTATCTTGTGGTATGTCGGCTCGGCCAGTGTGCAACTGCCTGGCAACCCGGACTGCGGCAGCTGCTGGTTGTGGGTGAGTTCGCGCGGGATGGCCCCCCAATGCTGGAAGTACGCCTGCTCGGCGCACCGCTGCCGCGGGCTGCCGCCGCCGGTCAGCGTGCCGTGCACGGCCGGCGAGAACAGGAAGATCACGACGTTCAGCCCGATCAGCGTCAGGGTCAGGTAGGCCCGGTTGCGGGTCGGGTTCTGGTCGTGGATGGGGATGACCACGTGATCACTCTGCCGGTTGACGGGACGGCACGCACTACACCGTTCCGGTCACAGCCTGGAGGCAGACGGTAACCGGGTCGGCCGGGGTC
>JBKOWA010000092.1:0-3666 GCA_046724155.1 Actinomycetota bacterium | reverse complement strand
GCCGAGGTGATCCCTGGTGGCTCGTCCCTGGTAACGGCGTCCTACCCAGCCGACCGTGGCACGATACGGCCACCCAGACATCGGCGATGTCTCAGACGTGAGCACCTGACCGCGCTGGACTCGACCCGTGCGCGGGTTTCGTCCCGTTCGCCGTGGTCAGGCGACCCGCTTCGCGGCCAGCCGCGCCGGGTCCGGCCAGCGGACGTCGCGCGCCCAGCCCAGCTTCTCCAAGCCCCAGATGACCCGGGCCGAGATGTCCAGCTGCCCGCGCAGCACACCGTGCCGGGCACACGCCGGCTCGGCGTGGTGGGAGTTGTGCCAGCTCTCCCCGAAGGACAGCAGGGCAAGCGGCCAGAAGTTGGTGGCCCGGTCCCGGCACCGGAACGGCCGTTCCCCCAGGACGTGGCACACCGAGTTGATCGACCAGGTCACGTGGTGCAGCACGGCTATCCGGACCAGGCTGCCCCAGAAGAACGCGGTCACGGCGCCGAACCAGGACCAGGTCAGCAGGCCGCCGACCAGCGCGGGGGCGGCCAGCGACACCGCCGGCAGGCACATCCGGTCCAGCCGCTGGATGTCGGCGTCGGCGAGCAGATCGGGCGCGAACCGGCGCCGGTTGGTCAGGTCTCGACCGAACAGCCAGCCCACGTGCGCGTGCGCCAGCCCGAGCGCCAGCCCGCGGACATCCTCGCCGTACCGCCACGGCGAGTGCGGGTCGCCCTCCCGGTCGCTGAACTGGTGGTGCCGGCGGTGGTCGGCCACCCACTGGGTCGGCGAGCCCTCCATCGCAAGCCCGCCAGCCAGCGTGAGCGTGACCCGCAGCCAACGGGAGACGACGAACGCGCCGTGAGTCAGGTACCGGTGCAGCCCGATGCTCACCCCGAGGCCGGTGACCACGTAGGCGACCAACGCGATGGCGGCGTCGGTCCAGGACAGCCCGCGGCCCCAGGCCAGCGGCACCGCGGCGAGCAGCGCGAGGAACGGCACCACCACGAACAGGCCCATGACGACCCGGGTCGTGACGGACCGCCGGCCGTCATGCAGTGGTTGCGGCATGGTGCGCACGGCCAGCGTGGCCCGCGCACGCGCTCGGTGGGATGCGGTCACCTCGGTCACCTCGGTCTCTTCGGGCTGCTCGCCGGCGATGCCGGCTTGTGCCGCCGAGGTCCAGAGCGTCGGTTCGGGTGATCCGCACACCGCCCGGATGCTCTCTGGTCAGGGAACACCCGGGCGGCGTACGTCAGTCGGCGGGCCCCCAGGTCGCCGACCGGGCGACGCCGGACGCCGCTCTCCCTGCGGAGCGGTATCGACGGTGTCCGCCTAGGTAATGGGTGTACCGGACGAGGCGGAAAGAGGTACGGGAAGCTGGCCGCGGTTTCCCGACCCCCGCAGCCAGCACCGACCCAGATGCGAGCGGCGATAGTACAGAACGGGCAACCATACTCACTCCCGGCCAGGCGGAACTGTCACACCAGGGTCCGGAGCGGTTTTTGTACCGTACCACAGCGATCACACGAGGGCACAGACGGGGAGCGGAGCCGCCGGGTGCCGGCGGGCTGCGGGTGCTGCCGGCAGGTTCGCCAGCTAGGTGGCGATGATCCCGTGGCCGGACAGCTCGCCGTCCACCACCCGGCGGGCCACCTCGACCAGCCGCAGGTTGCTCTGGCGGGCGAAGTGCCGGAGCACCTCGAATGCCTGATCCACGCTCAGCCCAGTCTGCTCGGCGAGCACGCCCTTCGCCTGCTCCAGCGCCACCCGGCTTTCCAGCGCGGTCTGCAACTGCTCGGCGAGCAGCCGCGCCTCACGCATCGACCGCTCCTGGATCAGGCCGATGGTCGCCACGTCCGCCAGCGCCTGGCCGACGACCAGGTCGGAGGCGTCCAGCAGCTCGGGGGCGGACCGGAACAGGTTCAGCGCTCCCACGGTCTGATCGCGCAGCCGCAACGGCAGCGCGCAGACCACCTGGTACCCATGCCCGGCCGCCGCGGCGGCGAACCGCGGCCAGCGCCGCAGTGTCTCGGCCGCATCCGTCTGCACCACCGTGCCGCTGCGGAACGCCTCGGTGCACGGGCCCTGGTCGTGCTGCAGCTCCAGCAGCTCCAGCAGGTGCACTTTCTCGTCGGATGCCGCGACTAACCCCAGCCGGCCGCGCTGGTCGTCCAGCAGCACCCCGGACGCCGCCAGGTCGAGCAGGTCGACCGACCGGGCGGCGAGCATCCCCATGAACTCCACCACGTCGAAGTCCGAGACCAGCGTGTCCGCCAGCTCGACGAACGTGTGGACCAGCCGCTGCTGCCGCACCGTCGAGGCGGCCTCTCCCATGGTCACCGCGACCTCCCGATCCTGGCTCTACTACTCATCGAACCGCAGCTTTCGTGCGACAACGTCGGCGGCCACCTGCTCCAGTGGGCGGTCGGCGGTCACCGCGAACCCGCGCAACCGGGCTAGTGCGTCACCCACCGTCACCCCCAGCTGGACGGACACCATGCCGGTCGCCTGGTGTACGACGATCCGGTTCGAGCCGGCCAGCGACAGCGTCGCTGCCATCGTGCCCACCGGGGCGCCGGACTGCAGGAAGAGCACAGCACTGGTGGCCACCTCGGCCAGCACCAGCGCCTCGGCCAGCGCTTCGGCACCCAGCGGGCCGGGGATGTCGCGGGCCATGTCCAACGCCCCGACCCGGGCCGCACCGACCCGCAGCGGCAGGGCGAACACGGCCCCGACCCCCAGAGCCAGCGCGGCCCGGGCGAAACCCGGCCAGCGGGCCACGCCTCTGCTCGCCAGGTCCGGCTCCAGCACCGGTGCGCCATGCTCGAACGCCTCGACACACGGGCCCTCGCCGAGCGCGAACTGCAACTCCTCGACCTGCCCGGCCAGCCGGCCACCGGCCGCCAGCAACTGGCGGGACTGCGGCCTGGCGCCGAGCACGATAGTGATCGCGCTGAGCGACAGCCGCCGTACGCACAGGTCGCATACCCGGCCCAGCAGCGACGCGGCGTCCAGCGGGCCGTCTCCGTTGAGCAGGGCCTGGATCACGCCGGCGTGCCGGTCCACCTCCGCGCCTCCCGCCCACCGCGACCCGGGGTCCTGGCCGACGGCCAACAACCAAACCAACCGCATGCGGTACGGCTGAGGGGCCCGGACAGTATATCGTCGCCGACCCCGGCCCGCCCGGCTGCCGCCTCGGAAGAGCGCCGCCGCCGACGCTTTCCCGAGCGTATCGGCCTCGGCTCGGTCGAAGTCGTAGTTTCCCTGGTCCGTGTCAGTGCGCCCTATTTGCGCCTCATGGGCCTTGCTTTTCCGAACCTCCCGAGGGGGTGGACCTCGCCGCAAACCGGAGAGTCCGCATCGTGTGGGGTTGTTTCCTACCCTGAGAGAGCGTGCGATGACGCAGGGCACCGTGAACTGGCTCAACGGGGCAAGGGTTTCGGGTTCACCACCCCGGACGGCGGCAACGACGTTTCGTGCACTTCTCCGCCATCACCGCGGACGGGCACCACAGCCTGGAGGAGAACCAGCGGCCCCCTTAGCTTGTTTTTTAACCTGTCTGTAGGTTCTAGCCGGTGCCCGTTGTGTCTGTTTTGGTGTTCTTGCCTGGGTCGTGGCGTGGGGCGCGGTGGGCGTTCTTGGAGCCTGGTGGCCGGCCGGGGCCTGGCCGTGAGGGTT
>JBKOWA010000601.1:0-5352 GCA_046724155.1 Actinomycetota bacterium | reverse complement strand
GGGGTGGCCTCGGCCGGCGCGACGTCTTGCAGCCAGCGGCCGTCGGCGGTGCGGGACACCCGGGTCCACAGCGCGTCATGGTGCGCCACGACCGCGTCGAGGGCGGCACGCAGCGCGCCCTCGTCGGCGTCCTCGGCCAGCTCCACCAGGACCGACATGGTGAAGTGGTCCGGCGTGCCGGTCTCGGTCTCCAGGAACCACTGCTGGATCGGGCCGAGGGGCGCGGGTCCGGCGATCCGGTCGGGCTCCGCTGGCTGTGGCTGTGGCTGCCGCTGGGGCGCGATCTCGGTGGTGGCGGCGAGCTCGGCCACGGTCGGGTGCCGGAAGACGTCCTTCGAGGTCAGCCGCAGGCCGGCCGCCCGCGCCCGGCTGACCACCTGGATGCTGAGGATGGAGTCGCCGCCCAGCTCGAAGAAGTTGTCCTCGACGCCGACCCGGTCGGCGCCCAGCACGTCGGCCCAGATGCCGGCCAGCTGCTGCTCCACCGGGGTGCGGGGCGCGACGTAGCGGCCGGCGGCGACCAGCTCGGCGTCGGCTGCGGGCAGCGCGGTCCGGTCGACCTTGCCGTTCGCGGTCAGCGGCAGCTCGTCCAGGGTGAGGTACGCGGCGGGCAGCATGTAGTCGGGCAGGCTGCGCTTGAGCCACGACCGCAGCTCGGCCGGGCCGGCGGTGCGCCTGCCGGCCGCCGGCACCAGGTAGGCCACCAGCCGCTTGCGGCCGCCGCCCTCGGTGGCGAGGACGACCGCCTCGGCCACGTCCGGGTGCCGGGCCAGCGCGCCCTCGATCTCCCCGAGCTCGATCCGGAACCCGCGGATCTTCACCTGGTCGTCCACCCGGCCGACGAACTCCACCGTGCCGTCGGCCCGCCACCGGACCACGTCGCCGGTGCGGTACATCCGCGCCCCCGGCGCGCCGAACGGGTCTGCCACGAACCGGTCCGCGGTCAGCCCCGGCCGGCCCAGGTAGCCGCGCGCCAGCCCGGTGCCGGCGATGAACAGCTCGCCGGCCACCCCGATCGGCACCGGGGACAGCGCCGGGTCCAGGACGTAGAGCCGCATGCCGTCCAGCGGGCGGCCGATCGGCACCACGTCGGGCACCGCCGCCAGGCCGGGCATCGGGTACGACGCGGCGAACGTGGTCGTCTCGGTCGGGCCGTAGCCGTCCACCACCACCAGGCCCGGGCAGGCCGCCAGCACCCGGCGGACCGCCGCGGCCGGCACCACGTCACCGCCGGTCCACAGCTCGCGCAGGCCGGCGAAGCAGTCCGGGGCCTCCTGGGCCAGCAGCCGGAACAGCCCCGCGGTCAGCCACAGCGCGGTGATCCCGTGCTCGCCGACCAGCCGCCGGACGGCGTCCGCGTCGAGGTCGCCGGGCGGCGGGACCACGACCTGGCCGCCGCTCAGCAGCGGCACCCACAGCTCGTAGGTCGTCGCGTCGAACGCCAGCGCCGAGTGCAGCGGCACCCGCCGGTGCGCGCCGCCCCGGAAGCGCCGGTCCGACGCCAGCGCCAGCACGTCCCGGTGCCGCACCGCGACACCCTTCGGCACCCCGGTCGACCCCGAGGTGTGCAGGACGTACGCCAGATTGTCCGCACGCACCACCGGCAACCCGGCGGCCGGCCCGACCAACCCCTCCGGCACCGCCCCCTGGCCCTCGACCAGGACGAGCTGTCCATTGTGGACCTGCTCGGCGACCGCCTGCCACGCCTGGTCGGCCACCAGGACCGGCGCGCCGGTCTCGGCCAGCAGCAGCCGCAGCCGCTCCACCGGGGCCCGCACGTCCAGCGGCACGTACGCGCCGCCCGCCAGCAGCACGGCCAGCTCGGCCACCACGAGGGCGACCGACCGCTCCATCAGCAGCGCCACCGGGCAGTCCGGCCCGACACCGCGCTCGACCAGCAGCCGGGCCAGCCGCCCCGCCCGCTCGGCCAGCTCGGCGTAGCTGACCACCACGCCGTCCGCCACCACCGCCGGCGCGTCCGGCGTGCGGCGCACCTGCTCGGCGAACGCGCCGGGCACCGTCCCGGCCGGCAGGTCTCGGCCGGTGTCGTTCCACTCGACCAGGACCCGGTGCCGCTCGGCGGCGGGCAGCACGGGCAGCTCGGCCAGCCGCCGGGCGGGGTCGGCGATGCCGGCCAGCAGGGTCTGAAGGTGGCCGGCCAGCCGCTCGGCGGTGCCGGCGTCGAACAGGTCGGTGTTGTAGGTCAGCGAGCCGGCCAGCACGCCGTCCCGCTCCTGGAACTCCGCGCTGAGGTCGACGATCGCGACGGTTGCCGGCGGTTCGAGGTCCTCGACCTCCAGGCCCGGGAAGGCCGGCACCGCGGCCGGGGTGTTGTGCAGCACGAGCATGCTCTGGAACAGCGGGCTGCGGCTGGTGTCGCGGACCGGCTCCAGCTCCTCGACGAGCCGCTCGAACGGGATGTCGGCCTTGCCGAAGGCGTCCAGGACGGTCCGCCGGACCTCGCCGAGGAAGTCGCCGAACGGGCGCGCCCGGTCCACCGTGCTGCGCAGGACGACGGTGTTGACGAAGAAGCCGACCAGGTGCTCGAGCTCCGGCCGGTCCCGGCCGGCGGTGACCGTGCCCACCGCGACGTCCGGCTGGCCGCTCCACCGGGACAGCAGCAGCTGCCAGGCGGCGACCAGGACCATGAACAGCGTGGCGTCCTGCTCGAGGCCGACCTGCCGCAGCCGCGCCGTGGTCTCGGCGGAGAGCCGGAAGTCGACCGCGGCGCCGTTCCTGGTCTGCACCGGCGGCCGGGGCCGGTCGGTGGGCAGGTCCAGGGTCGGCGGGTCGGCGAGCTGGCGGCGCCAGTAGCCGAGCTGCCCGTCCAGCACCGGTCCCGCCTGCTCCGCGCGCTGCCAGGCCGCGTAGTCGGCGTACTGGATCGGCAGCTCCGGCAGGTCCGGCTGCCCGCCGCGCAGGGCGGCGGCGTAGAGGGCGGCCAGGTCGGCCAGCAGCACGCCGGTGGACCAGCCGTCGGTGCTGATGTGCGGCAACGTCAGCGACAGCACGTGGTCGTCCGCGGCGAGGCGGATCAGCCGGACCCGCAGAATCGGCCCGGCCGCCAGGTCGAACGGCCGGCGCCCGTCGTCAAGCAGCGCCTGCTGCAGCGCGCTGCCCAGCTCGGACCCCGCGGATGCCGGCAGGGCCGACGCAGACAGTGCCGACGCAGACGGCCCCGACGCGAGTGGCACCGACGCGGACGACCCCGATGCGGGCTGAGCCGATGCGGGCTGAGCGGACGCCGACAGGTCGGTGACGGGGAGGTCGACCGGGTAGGGCGGGTGCACGGCCTGGCCACCCTGCCCGCCCAGCGGTTCGAAGGTGGTGCGCAGGGACTCGTGCCGGGCCACCAGCCCGGTCAGCGCCGCCTGCAGCGCCTCCGTGTCGAGCCGGCCGCGCAGCCGCAGCGCGGTGGGGGTGATGTACGCGTCGGTGTCCGGTTCGAACTCGTGCAGGAACCACAGCCGCTGCTGGGCGAGCGACAGCGGCAGCGCCCCGTCCCGCGGCACGACCGGGATCGGCGCGGCCACCCCGGCACCGGGCAGGGCGGCGGCCAGACCGGCGATGGTGGGGGTGGTGAACAGGGCGCGGGGTGAGAGGCCGGCGTCGAGTGCGGTGCGGATCCGGGAGGTGATCTGGATGGACAGGATGGAGTCGCCGCCGAGCTCGAAGAAGTTGTCGTGCACGCCGACGCGTTCCACGCCCAGCACCGGTGCCCAGATCCGGGCCAGCTCGGCCTCGACCGCCGTCCGCGGGGCCACATAGTCCACACTGGACAGCCCGTCCAGGTCCGGCGCGGGCAGCGCCCGGCGGTCGAGCTTGCCCGAAACGGTCAACGGCAGCCGGTCCAACACGACGAACGCCGCCGGGACCATGTACTCCGGCAGGGTCCGGCCCAGCCACGACCGCAGCTCCGCCACAGCAGGCGCCTCGACACCTGGCGCCGCCACCAGGTAGGCGACGAGTCGGGTGTGACCATGGTCGGTGCGGGCGATCACCGCCGCGGCGGTGATCGCGGGGTGGGCGTGCAGGGTGGTCTCGATCTCGCCGGGCTCGATGCGATGGCCGCGGATCTTGACCTGCTCGTCGGCCCGGCCGAGGTAGTCCAGCGCGCCGCCGGCGGTCCATCGGGCCAGGTCTCCGGTGCGGTACATCCGGGCGCCGGCCGGGCCGTACGGGTCGGCCACGAACCGGTCCGCGGTCAGCCCGGGCCGGTTCAGGTAGCCGCGGGCCAGCTGCGGGCCGGCCAGGTACAGCTCCCCCGGCGCACCCACCGGCACCGGGTGTAGCCGGGCGTCGAGCACGTAGGCGCACAGGTTCGGCAACGGCCGACCCACCAAGGACCGGGCATCCGGGCTGACCGGCTGGTACAACGCGTCCACCGTGCACTCGGTCGGCCCGTAGTAGTTGAAACTCCGGGTCCCCGGCGCCGCGGCGGCCAGTTGCTGCCACAGCGACTCCCCCAGCGCTTCGCCACCCAGCATCAGCAACGCCGGCCGGTGCGTGTCATTGCTCAACAGGCCGGCGACCAGCAGCTCCCGGGCGAACGACGGGGTCAGATCCAGGAAGTCGACCCTGTGTTCGGCCACATACCCCACCAGCGCCGCCGGATCCCGCCGCACCTCATCACCGATCAGATGCAGCTCACACCCGGCCGCCATCAACAACGGCCCCTCCCACGAGGTGTCGAACGACAACGCCGCCGTCAACGCCACCCGCAACCGACCCACCCCATCGGCCGCCGCCAGCAACGTCGCCCGATGCGCCGCCAGCAGGTTGGCCAGCCCGCGATGCGGCACCACCACACCCTTCGGCCGACCCGTCGACCCCGACGTGTAGATCACATACGCCGCACCCTCCAGGCACAGCGGCCCACCCCGCTCCACATCCGTCACATCCACGTCCGCACACCCGGCCGCCGCAGCACGGACCTGCGGGTCATCCACCACCGCCACCACCACCGGCACGCCGCTGTCACTAACTCCACAGTGGACATTTATGCCGGTTCCGCCGACAGTCAGCCCCCACGCCGCCCCGGCATCGGTCACGCCGGCGTCAGCGCAACCGGCTACCGCGGCAGGCGCGTTCGGGTCGGCCGACGCCAGCGGCTCACCACAATCGGCAAGTCCGGAGCAGACGTTCCCGCCGGTCTCGTCGGTGGTCAGCACCAGCGCTGCACCGGCGTCCGCGAGCAGGTACCGGATCCGCTCGGCGGGCAGGCCCGGGTCCACCGGCAGGTACACCGCACCGGCCTTCAGCACCGCGAGCAGCGCGACCACCAGGTCCACCGACCGCGGCAACGCCAACGCGATCACCTGCTCGGACCGCACTCCCCGCCCGATCAGGTAC
>JBKOWA010000290.1:0-4982 GCA_046724155.1 Actinomycetota bacterium | reverse complement strand
AACAAGGACGGCACCTGGACCTTCGGCCCGCCGACGGACAAGACGCTGAAGAACGTCACCGAACAGATCAAGCCGGCGCCGACCAAGTACTCCGACCTCAAGCTCGAGGGCGAGAGCCTGGTCATGGGTTGTGGCTGCGGTAGCACCGATGTTGCACTTGCCGACCTGCCTGCGCCGTCGGTTGACGTGTTGACGGCCGCAATCAACGACCTGTCTGCTGCGACGGACAGCGCGACGCCGACAGTCACGGAACCAATACCCACCCCGTCCAGCTCGTCCCCGGACCCGTCGCCCAGCCCATCGCCGACCGAGTCCTGCCCTGTGCCCACTCCCGACCCCACCATCAGTCCCGACCCGACCATTACTCCCGACCCGACCATCAGTCCCGACCCGACCATCAGTCCCGACCCGACCATCAGTCCCGACCCGACCATCAGTCCCGACCCCACCGTTACTCCTGACCCCACCATCACCTCTGCACCGATGACTGATCCCGGCTCGCTGGCAGGTGTCAGCTGACCCGAATTCGCGGGTAGAGCGGGCGACACGGGGGGCCGGTTGACGGTAGGTGTCCCGTTGACCTGCGATGATCGTGTTAAGCGGACATGATCGGCGCGGCGAGGGGACACCTACCGGGTGAGCAGGACTGCGGCGGGTCAGGCGTGGGCGGGGTCGGGTGTCGGGGTGCGGTAGTCAGCGCGAGAACTGGGCGGTCATCGCCGGCGCCCCGGAGCGGAGGAACTCCAGCACGCTGATCTCCCGGATCGGCAGTTCGATCGTGCTGCCCCAGGCCCGCGCGCCCTCCCGGGCGGTGAAGGTGCGCAGCAGCCGCCGGCGGCCGTCCTCGGTGCGCAGCCGCACCTCGTACTCGCCCAGCCCGGGCGACCGCCGGAACGTGACGTACACCCACGACGGCGAGCCCTGGTACGCGAACACCGCGCCGGCGTCGGTGCCGTCCGAAAGGGTCAGCTCCGCCGCCCGCAGGTCGGTGCCGTGGGCCACCGTCAGGGTGTGCCGGAAGTCCGCCGCGAGCCGGCGGTCGTCGGCGGTCCGCCACCACAGCAGGCCGGCGACCAGCCCGGCCACGGCAGCCACGGAGGCGGCCCACAGCAGCGGCCCCCGCCAGCGGAGCCGGCGGTGCGGGGTGCTCGGCATGCCCGGCCCGAGGATGGCGGAGAGCACCGCAGACTCGAAGCCGGGCGGCGGCTCCCGGACATGCCTCCGCGGCCGGCTCCACCCCGTCGAAGTACCCGCCGCACAGCCGTTGCCGGCGTGCGTCCCACACCATGTAGCTGCCGAGGACGAGCTGCACGGGGCTGCGCCGGACGTCCTCCCAACGGTCTCTCACCCGCATGGCGAGCAACTCGGTGGCCAGCCGGCCGCGGCTTGCCGCCGGCCGCGACCTCGGGGCGAGCAGGCACGGGCCGCGGTTCGGCAGCGACCGGGTGTGCCCTGCGGACGAGCGCAGCACGAACCGGGCGAGCACCTCGCGGGTGGCCGCGCGCATGGTGACCGGCGCGATGCCCCTGGCCGGGCAGGGTCGGTTCGCCACGACGCCGAACGGGATGTGGTGCGCGGTGCGCGCGGCCAGCGTCTCCCACCGGTCGGGGTCGAACCGGTCCGGCTGGTCGTAGCCGACCCGGTGGTACGCCGGGTAGTTGAAGCAGAGCACGGCGCCGGCCGGGATCGTCGTGCCGTCGCCGACCTCGATGGCGCCGGTGGCGATCCGGTGCGCGACACCGAACAGCGGGTAGCGCCGCATCGTCTCGGCGATCACGTGGTCCAGGTAGCGGTCGTCGTCCGGGTCCTCGACGAGCTGCGCCTGGACGTCGGGGTGCTGGGCGATCGCCAGCAGCAGGTGCGCCATCGCCTCGGACATCTGCACGACCGCCGTGTTGAAGAACGTCCCCTGCGGTGTAGTCCGACGCCGGCGGTCACCGCGGCGACCCCGCACCAGAACGCGCCGCGATGCGGATAGGCGATCATGGAGTCCCGGCACCCCCTCCGGCCCACCGGCGGCGGGCACTACGGGGTGTACGGGAACGACCGCGAGAAGGGTTCACCTCGGGCGGGACGGTGTTGGCGGCCGGACGGCTCCGCCCCGCTCGCTTACCGAAAGCGACCGACCGTTCCTGCCGGTCAGGTGACTCCGGTCCGTCAGGCGGTCAGTCCCGCACCGCAGGCTCGGTGCCCTCGATGCGGGCCAGCCACTGACGCAACGAGGGTGCCTGCAGGAGGAGGTCCAGCTCCTGGGTGTCCGGGGCGAGGGCGTCGTCGTCGGTTCTGCTGGTGAGCAGGATGAGGCCGAAGAAGAGCTGGTCCAGTGCGAGCAGCGCCGGGGTGGGGTCGAGCGGGCCGCCGAGGGTGGCGGCGAGCAGCCATGGTCGGCGGGCGAGCGACTGGCTTACCGCCGCGATCGTGTGCGCCGCATCGTGCGCGGCCGTGCGTAGGTCCGCCGGCTCGGTGCCGGCCCGGCGGCGCGCCAGCAGGCGGCGGTACAGGTCGGCGTGGTCGGTGAGCACGGCGGCGACGGCGGCGAGGTGGCGCAGCAGGAACCGCTCGGGCTCGGCGAGGGCCGTGCCGGTGGGGCTGCCCGGGTCGTCGGCGAGCAGCAGCGCGCGCAGTTCGGGGGTCATGAGGTGGCCGCCCGCCGGAACGCCGCGGCGTGCCAGGTCGCCACCGCTTCCTGGAGGTTGTCGTCGGCCGACAGTGCGTCGAGCTCGGCGTGGGTCAGCAGGGCAAGCTCGTCCGGGTGGGCTGCCGCGAGTGCGGTGAGCGCGTACGCCACCCGGCCTGCCGCGTACAGCGCCGCGTCCCGGGCCGGTGGTCCGGGTGGCACGCTGAGGTGGCACAGCCGGCAGGCAACGGCGATCCGCCGCGCCCCGGCCAGCGCGTGTGCTCGGGCTGCGGTGTCCAGCGCGCTGCCGTCCGCGGCGGCGTTGCGCTGCCGGAGCAGGTCAGCGGCCAGGTCCAGGCCGCCACGCAGCGCCAGCGCGAGCAGGGTCAGGGACTCGGGGTGTTCCGGCGGTGCCGTGTCGGGTGGCCGGTTCGGGTGCCCGCTCATCGGGTGGCCGCGTCGATGAGCTTGGTGACGGCCTGGGCTGCGCGGTCGGCGTTGCGTTCCTCCAATGCGGCGCGGGCCCGCATCAGCTGGGCCAGCACGTACAACCGGTAGTGGTCGGAGTAGCGGGTGAGGTTGCCGAGGACCTCCGGAGTCCCCGGCGGCAGCTTGACGCCGAGCCGGCCGGCCAGGTCGGCCGCCTTCTCGATGGTGGTGGCGCGGGCCGCCTGGTGCTTCAGCTGCTGCTGGACGATCGCGTCGCGCCTGGCCCGGTTGGCGGCGACGACCCGCTCGCGGATGCTGGTGCTCATCCGGTCGAACTGCGCGTAGGTCTGCCGCCACGCCTGCTCGTCGGCCCGTTCGGCGGCGGCCCGGCCGCCCGTGATGCCCAGCCGCTCCGCGCCGCCCGCGACCACCTCGCGGGCGGCCTGGGCCAGCGGCTTCACACCGGTGACCTCCACGCCGCCGGCGAGCGCCAGCACCAGGTTGGTGAGGTCGTCGACCTCTTCGACGGGGTGCTGGGAGTCCCAGTAGGCGCCGAAGCCGGGCACGTCGCTGTTGCCCGGGTCGCCGACCGGCACGACGCCCTGGTACGGGCCCAGGCCGCCGGCCGGTATCCCGAAACCCACGCTGCCAACGCCGGGCGGCAGTCCGCTGCCGACGCCCGGCACCCCGCCGATGAACCCTGGCCCGAACGCCGGCACCCCGCCGGGCACCCGCTCGCCGCTCAGGAGCGCCTCCTGGCGGCTGGCCTCGCGGCGGAACTCGGCGAGCACCTGGCGGGCGCGCCGCGCGTACCGCTCGGCGTCTTCGGCCGCGCCGGTCTGCCGGCTGCCCAGCGTCGAGATGCGGTCCTCGATGTCAGCGGCCGCCGCGGGCGTGGCCCCGCCGAGCTGGCCGGTGAGGGAGCCGATCATGGTGGCGGCGGCCCGTTCCGCCGCCCTGGCCGCCTCGTACTCGGCGCGCAGCCGGGTGATCTGGTCCTGGGTGTCCGCCAAGGCTCCCGCGTAGGCGGCGACCGCGTGGGAGCATGCCTGGAACGTCCGGCCGGCCGCCTTGGCCACCGCCATCAGCCCCGACGCAGCGTCGCGGTACCGGCTTGCGGCATAGCCCTGCCAGTCGGCCTGCAGCGCACCGGACGCGCCGTCCAGGCCGCTGGCCACGTCGTCGAGGGCGGCACCGGCCCGTTGCAGTGACGCCGCGGCAGACCGGACCACGCCGGGCGAACCTTCCGGCGGCGCCGGGAAGCCCGCGCCGCCGTCGTCGGGTATCACGGCGTGAACCCCCCGAAGGTCTTCAGCGCCGAGATCGGGACCACACCCTGGTCGGTGTTCAGGTACCCGACGGAGGCCATCGCGACGTTCCGGGCGAGCCCGTCGGTGGCCTGCTGGATCTGCGCCACGGCCTGGGCCGCGCGCGAGCACATCGACAGGAACGCCGCGCCGATCGGCTCGCCCCCGAACCCGGCCGCCTCGCCCTGGGCGGCCACCACCTCCTGCCTGGCCTGCTGCGCGGTCGCGCCGAGAGAAACGAGCACGGATGCGGCCAGTGCCAGCTCAGGCGTCTGAACCTGGATCCTCCCCACCTGACCCTCCTCGGCTAGGTTGCGGCATTTATACCATCTTGCACGCCTACCTCCCAAGCGGGCCGGGGTACCCGTCGTCATGCCGGTGACCGGGGTACGGGTAGCTGCCAGAATGGCCGAATGCATCGTCGGCCACCGGCGCTGGCAACGATCCCGCCGTCGGGCGAGCGCAGCTGCGTTCGGGCGTGAGGGCCGGGTGAGCACGGTGCATGCCCTCCCATCGGCAGCACGCGCGGCCGCGGCCGTGGTCGTCGTCGGCCTGGCCGGCCTGGTCGGGCTGGTCGGGCTGGCCGGCTGCACCTCCGACCCGCCGCCGGCCGCCTTGCCGGCCCCGCC
>JBKOWA010000025.1:0-4975 GCA_046724155.1 Actinomycetota bacterium | reverse complement strand
TCGTCGTCGCCGATACAACAGCGGTATCGGCTCCTCCTCCGCCTTGCCGGATCGCCGCCTGGATCACCGGGTGCATCCACCGAGGGATTGCCAACAGGCTCTTAGGGCTTGCGGCCCAGGCCGGCCGCGAGCAGGCGGTGGACCGGGCTGTCCTTCGGGGTCTCGTCGTCGGGCCGCCAGTCGTTGGCGTGCACCAGGCCCGGCTCGACCAGCTCCAGGCCGTCGAAGAAGCGCAGCTGCTCCTCGAACGTTCGGAACCGGCCGACTCCCAGGCGGCCGGTCATGAACATATCCTCGAGGACGGCGGCCCGTGGCTCGCCGTCGTTGAGGAGGTTCGTCGCCAGCAGGTAGCCGCCGGGCGGGATGCGCTCGGCGATGTCGGCCGCCACGCCCGCCGGGTTCTGCGCGTCGGAGAGCAGGTGCAGGACCGACGCGAGGAGCACCGCGAACGGCTGGCCCTGGTCGAGGTGGCTGCAGACGGCCGGGTCGTCGAAGACGGTCTCCGGCCGGAGCATGTCGCCGAGGATCACCGTCGTGGTGTTGTTGTCGGCGAGCAGCGCACGCCCGTGCGCCAGCACGACCGGGTCGCTGTCGACGTACACCACCCGGATCCGGGGGTCGATGGCGTGCGCGATCTCGTGCACGTTCCCCATCGTCGGCAGGCCGGAGCCGATGTCGATGATCTGCCGGATGCCGGCCTCGGCCACCAGGTACCGCACCGCGCGGCGCAACACCAGCCGGTTGTGGTAAACGAGCTGCCGCGTCTCCGGCATCGTCCGGAGGACTTCGTCCGCGACTGCCCGGTCGACCGCGAAGTTGTTCTTCCCGCCCAGGGCGTAGTCGTAGACCCGGGCGATCGACGGCTGGGTGAAGTCGATGTCAGGCGGCAGCGGCGGGCTGCTCCCGTCGGCGGGTTGGCGCATCAAGTCTGTCGTCGACCTGCTGATCTGGCCCTCGTCAGCCATCCGGAACCTCGCGTCGAGTTGTCACCGTTACTGGTGCTTCAGGGCTTGCGGCCCAGGCCGGCCGCGAGCAGGCGGTGGACCGGGCTGTCCTTCGGGGTCTCGTCGTCGGGCTGCCAGTCGTTGGCGTGCACCAGCCCCGGCTCGACCAGCTCCAGGCCGTCGAAGAAGCGCAGCTGCTCCTCGAACGTGCGGAACCGGCCGACTCCCAGGCGGCCGGTCATGAACATCTGCTCGATGGTGGCGGCCCGCGGGTCGCCGTCGTTGAGGAAGTTCGTCGCCAGCAGGTAGCCGCCGGATGAGATGCGCTCGGTGACGGCCGCCGCCACGCCCGCCGGGTTCTGCGCGTCGGAGAGCAGGTGCAGCATCCCCGCGAGGAGCACCGCGAACGGCTGGCTCTGGTCGAGGTTGCTGCAGACGGCCGGGTTGTCGAAGACGGTCTCCGGCCGGAGCAGGTCGCCGAGGATCACCGTCGTGGTGCTGTTGTCGGCGAGCAGCGCCTGCCCGTGGGCCAGCACGACCGGGTCGTTGTCGACGTACACCACCCGGGTCCGGGGGTCGATGGCGTGGGCGATCTCGTGCACGTTCCCCATCGTCGGCAGGCCGGAGCCGAGGTCGATGATCTGCCGGATGCCGGCCTCGGCCACCAGGTACCGCACGGCGCGGCGCAGCACCAGCCGGTTGTTGAACGCGAGCTGCCGCATCTCCGGCATCTTCCGGAAGAACACGTCCGCGAACTCCCGGTCGACCGGGAAGTTGTTCTTCCCGCCGAGGGCGTAGTCGTAGACCCGGGCGACCGACGGCCGGGTGAAGTCGATGTCGGGCGGCGGACCGCCCTCGTGGGCGGGTGGGCGCATCCGGTCCGTCGTGGACCCGGTTAATCGGCTCTCGTCAGCCATCCGGAACCTCGCGTCGAGTTGTCGGCATAGGTGCCGGATCGTAACCGGTGCCCGGGGAACCGCCTAGAGTCGGCCGGACGAGCACGTCAGAGGGTTATTCGGGCACGCCGTTGCCGAGGAAGCCGGGCGTCCCGGCGGCCGTGGGAGGATGCCCGCCGTGCCCGCCCCCCGCGCCTTCATCGCCGACCTGCACATCCACTCCAGGTACTCCCGCGCCTGCTCGCGGGACTGCGACCTGGAGCACCTCGCCTGGTGGGCGCGGCGCAAGGGCATCACCCTCCTCGGCACCGGCGACTTCACCCACCCCGCCTGGTACCAGCACCTGCGCGACCTGCTGGTGCCGGCCGAGCCGGGGCTGTACCGGCTGCGGCCCGAGGTGGACGCCGAGGTCGAGCGGCG
Source organism: Actinomycetota bacterium (assembly GCA_046724155.1). GTDB lineage: Bacteria > Actinomycetota > Actinomycetes > Mycobacteriales > JACQDL01 > JBKOWA01. The sequence goes on along the minus strand of JBKOWA010000025.1, from coordinate 2,715 downwards.
GCTGCCCGGGGCGGTGCACGGGCCGGTGCGGTTCATGCTCTCGGTGGAGATCTCCACGATCTACAAGCGGGACGACCGCACCCGCAAGGTGCACCACCTTGTCTATCTGCCGGACCTGGACGCGGCGGCCCGGTTCAACGCCCGGCTCGGCAAGATCGGCAACCTGGGCTCGGACGGGCGGCCGATCCTCGGCCTGGACTCCCGGGACCTGCTGGAGATCACCCTGGAGGCCAGCCCGGACGGCTACCTGGTGCCGGCGCACGCCTGGACGCCGTGGTTCTCGGTGCTCGGCAGCAAGTCCGGGTTCGACGCGGTGGCGGACTGCTATGCCGACCTGGCCGACCACGTGTTCGCGCTGGAGACCGGGCTGTCCTCGGACCCGCCGATGAACTGGCGGGTGTCCGCGCTGGACCGGTACACCCTGGTCAGCAACTCCGACGCGCACTCCCCGCCGGCGCTCGGCCGGGAGGCGTCCGCGTTCGGCTGCGCGCTGGACTACCACGCCGTGCGGGACGCGCTGCGCACCGGCGAGGGCTTCGCCGGGACCATCGAGTTCTTCCCGGAGGAGGGCAAGTACCACGCCGACGGGCACCGCAGGTGCGAGCTGCGCTGCGACCCGGAGCAGACCAGGGCCTACGGCGGCCGGTGCCCCGGCTGCGGCCGGCCGCTGACCGTCGGGGTGCTGTCCCGGGTGTCCGAGCTGGCCGACCGGCCGGCCGGCGCCCGGCCGCCGCGGGCGGCGCCGTACCGGAACCTGGTGCAGCTGCCGGAGATCGTCGGCGAGATCCTCGGCGTCGGGCCGAAGAGCAAGGCGGTGGGTGCCCGGGTGGACGCCCTGGTCGCCCGGCTCGGGCCGGAGCTGGCAATCCTGACCGAGGTGCCGGAGGCGGAGGTCGGCCGCGCCGGCTCACCGCTGCTGGCCGAGGCGATCGGCCGGCTGCGCCGGGGCGAGGTGATCCGGGAGGCCGGGTACGACGGCGAGTACGGCGTGATCCGGCTGTTCGAGCCGGACGAGCTGCGCCGGCCGGCCAGCGTCCCGGCGCTGTTCGAGGTCGAGCCACCGGCCACGCAGGCCGCGCGGCCCACGGCGGCGGCCACCCCGCGTCAGGAGCAGCCGAGGACAGCAGCACCGCTGCCCGACCCGGTGCCGGCCGAGCCAGCCACACCGGTGCCGGCGGCTCTGGCGCCGACTGGGCTGGCATCGGCCGACCCGGTGCCCGCCGACCCGGTGCTGCCCGGGTTCGCGCCGGCTGATACGGAGCCGTCCGGGCTGGCGCTTACAGATCCGGTGCTGCCCGGGTTTGCGCCGGCTGATCCGGAGCCGTTCGGGCTGGCGCTTACCGACCCGGCGCTGCCCGGGTCGGGGCCGGTTGATCCGGTGGTGCCCGGGGTGGCGTCGGGTGATCCGGTGTTGCCCGGGCTGGCGCCGGCCGGGCTGCTGGACCGCCTGGACCCGGAGCAGCGGGCCGCCGCGGCGGTGGTCAGCGGCCCGCTGCTGGTGGTGGCCGGCCCGGGCACCGGGAAGACCCGGACCCTGACCCACCGGATCGCGCACCTGGTCGCCGACCACGGCGTGCCGGCCGAGCAGTGCCTGGCGATCACGTTCACCCGCCGGGCCGCGGCCGAGCTGGCCGAGCGGCTGGCCGTGCTGGTGCCCGGCCAGGCCCCGGCCATCGCCGTGACCACGTTCCACGGCCTCGGGGCGCGGATCCTGCGCGAGCAGCACGCCCGGGTCGGCCTGTCCGGGACGTTCCGGGTGGCCGACGAGGGCGACCGGCTGGCCGTGCTGCAGGAGGTCACCGGGTCGGCCCGGGAGGCGCGGCGGGCGCTGGGGCAGCTGACCCGGGCCCGGTCGTCGCGGGCACAGTCGTCGCGGGCCCAGTCGTCGTGGGCACAGTCGTCATGTGCCCAGCCGGCCGGCCGGGACGGGGTGCCGGACGAGCTGGCCGAGGTGGCGGAGGCGTACGCCAAGACGCTGCGCGCCTGGGACCTGGTGGACTACGACGACCTGCTCACCCTGCCGCTGGCGTTGCTCGAGGGCGACCCGGCGCTGGCCGCCGGCTACCGGGCCCGGTGGACGCAGGTCAGCGTGGACGAGTACCAGGACGTGGACGAGACCCAGTACCGGCTGCTGCGGGTGCTGGTCCCGGCGGACGGCAACCTGCTGGCCATCGGCGACCCGGACCAGGCGATCTACTCCTTCCGCGGCGCCGACGTAGGGTTCTTCCTGCGGTTCGCGGCGGACTACCCGGGTGCCCGCACGGTCCGGCTGGGGCGCAACTACCGGTCCAGCGCGCCGATCGTCCGGGCCGCCGTGCAGGCCATCGCGCCCGGCACCCTGCTGCCGGACCGCACGCTCACCCCGGTGCAGCCGGGGCCGGGCGTCCCGGTCGGGCGGTACGCGGCGGCGGACGAGCGGGACGAGGCGGCGTTCGTGGCCCGCACCATCGACCGGCTGCTCGGCGGTTCCTCGTTCCACTCCCTGGACACCGAGCGGGTCGACGGCCGGGAGCTGACCGACCGCGGCGGGCTGTCGTTCGCCGACGTCGCCGTGCTGTACCGGACCGACGCCCAGTCCCGGGCGCTGGTGGAGGCGCTGACCCGGGCCGGGGTGCCGTTCCAGAAGCGGTCCCACGACCGGCTGGCCGACCGGCCGGGCGTGCAGGCGCTGGTCCGCGAGCTGCGCTTCCGCAACGCCGGCGGGCAGGGCGCGCT
>JBKOWA010000136.1:0-3065 GCA_046724155.1 Actinomycetota bacterium | reverse complement strand
GGGAGCTCCTCGGCACACCCTTCGGCGCCCCCCGGGCGCCCGAGCACGGCCACGATGACGGCGGGCCCGCGACCACCCCGTAGGCTGCCGCCCCGTGACCGAACGCACTCTCGTCCTCGTCAAGCCTGATGGCGTCGCCCGTGGCCTCGTCGGCGAGGTGATCACCCGTCTCGAGCGCAAGGGCCTGCGCCTGGTGGCCGCCGAGCTGCGCACCCTCGACCGCGACACCGCCGAGACGCACTACGCCGAGCACAGCGAGCGACCGTTCTTCGGCTCGCTGGTCGAGTTCATCACCGGCGGCCCGCTCATGGCGCTGGTCGTCGAGGGCCCGCGGGCCATCGAGGCGTTCCGCGCCCTGGCCGGCGCCACCGACCCGGTCAAGGCCACGCCCGGCACGATCCGCGGCGACCTCGCCCTCGAGGTGCAGAACAACATCGTGCACGGCTCGGACTCGCCGGAGTCGGCGGAGCGGGAGATCAAGCTGTTCTTCCCCGACCTGGGCTGACCCGGGGCCAGGTGCCGGCCGTTCCCGCCCGGCGCCCCCGGCCGGGTCACCGGCCCGGCAAAATCCCAAGGCGTTTTGTCAGTGCCCCTGGGTACCGTGCCGAACGTGACCGGATCCGACGACTCTCCGTACATCACGGCCCTGGGCCTGACCAAGCGTTTCGGTGCGTTCACCGCGGTGGACGGGATCGACTTCGCGGTGGCCCGCGGCGAGGCGTTCGGGTTCCTCGGGCCGAACGGCGCCGGCAAGAGCTCGACCATGCGGATGATCGGCTGCGTGTCCCCGCCCAGCGGCGGCACGCTCCGCGTCCTCGGGATGGACCCGGTCAGCCAGGGGCCGGCGATCCGGGCCCGGCTCGGGGTGGTGCCGCAGGACGACACGCTCGACATGGAGCTGACGGTCGCCGAAAACCTCTACATCTACGGGCGCTACTTCGGGCTGGCCAAGCCGACGATCCGGGAGCGTGCCGCCCGGCTGCTCGACTTCGTCCAACTCACCGACCGGGCCGGTGACAAGGTGGAGGCGCTGTCCGGCGGGATGAAGCGCCGGCTGACCATCGCCCGGTCGCTGATCAACGAGCCGGACGTGCTGCTGCTGGACGAGCCGACCACCGGGCTGGACCCGCAGGCCCGGCACGTGCTGTGGGACCGGCTGTTCCGGCTGAAGCAGCAGGGCGTGACGCTGGTGCTGACCACGCACTACATGGACGAGGCCGAGCAGCTGTGCGACCGGCTGGTGGTGATGGACAAGGGTCGGATCGCCGCCGCGGGCTCACCGGCGCAGCTGATCGGGCAGTACGTGACGCGCGAGGTGTTGGAGCTGCGGTTCGGCCCCCAGGAGGAGCTGGAGGTGCTGGCCGGGAAGGTCGACGGGCTGGCCGACCGGGTGGAGGTGCTGCCGGACCGGCTGCTGCTCTACACCGCCGACGGCGACGGCGCGCTGGCCGGCGTGCACGGGCGCGGCCTGACCCCGGCCTCGGCACTGGTCCGGCGGGCCAGCCTGGAGGACGTGTTCCTCCTGCTGACCGGCCGCAGCCTGGTCGACTAGCCGCCGACAAGGGGAGGGGCAGATGACCGCCGCGAGCCGACAGCGCATGAGCGCCGCAGGGCTGTCCGGCGGGCGCGCCGGAGCGGTGCTGGACGGTTGTGGGGCGAGTGCGGAGGCGAGCCGATGAGCACGGCCATCGGGGTGCAGGCGACCATACGGTCCCTGGAGTACTGGTTGTTCAAGTACCGGCGCACCTGGCGCGCGTCGCTGGTGTCCACGTTCGCCAACCCGCTGCTCTACCTGGCCGCGATGGGGGTCGGCCTGGGGTCTCTGGTCAACCGGTCGGCCGGGGCCGGCCAGCTCGGCGGCGTGCCGTACCTGACCTTCATCGCGCCCGGGATGCTGGCCGCGGCCGCCATGCAGATCGCGTCCGGCGAGGCGACCTACCCGGTGATGGGCAGCATCAAGTGGCTCAAGACGTACCACGCCATGCTGGCCACCCCGCTGGGCACCGGCGACGTGCTGCGCGGCCACCTGGGATACATGGCGGTCCGGCTGACCATCGCCAGCTCGGCGTTCCTGGCGGTGATGGCCGTGTTCGGCGCGGTGCTCTCGCCGCTGGGGGTGCTCGCGCTGCCCGCGGCGGTGCTGACCGGGCTGGCGTTCGCCACGCCGATCACCGCGTTCGCCGCCACCCGCGAGAACGACAGCGCCTTCGCCCTGCTGTACCGGCTGGGCATCGTCCCGATGTTCCTGTTCTCGGCCGTGTTCTTCCCGCTCGACCGGCTGCCGGCGCTGCTGCGCCCGGTCGCCTACGCCACGCCGCTGTGGCATGGCGTGGACCTGTGCCGCGGGCTCACCCTGGGCACCGGGCTCACCGCCGGCCGGGCCGCGCTGCACGTGGCCTATCTGGCGGTGCTCACCGCCGCCGGGTACGCCGCGGCCCGGGTCAGCTACCGCAAGGAGCTGCGGGCATGACCGGGGCTGATGGTGTGACTGGAGCTGGCGGCATGGCTGGGGCTGAGGGCATGACCGGGCTGATGGCACGACCGGGGCCGTCGACACGACTGGGGCTGCCAGCAAGGCGGGGGCTGTCGGCACGCCTGGGGTGGGCCGCATGACCGGGACGTTGACCGGGGTGGTGCTCACCCGGGCGGTGGCGCGCCCGCGCGGCGGCGGCGCGTCCGTGCTCTTCGAACGCAACGCGCTGGTCTACCGGCGGCTCTGGCCGATGCTCGCGTCCGGCCTGCTCGAGCCGATCTTCTACCTGCTCAGCGTCGGCATCGGGGTCGGGGCGCTGGTCGGCCAGGTGGTGCTGGCGGACGGCAGCACGGTCCCGTACAAGATGTACGTCGCGCCGGCGCTGCTGGCCTCCGCCGCGATGAACGGCGCGATCTACGACTCCACGTTCAACATCTTCTTCAAGCTGAAGTACGCCAAGCTGTACGACGCGGTGCTGTCCACCCCGATGAGCACCCGGGATGTGGCGCTGGGCGAGACCGCCTGGTCGCTGGCCCGCGGCGGGCTGTACGCGGCGTCGTTCCTGCTCGTCATGCTGGTCCTGGGCCTGCTC
>JBKOWA010000255.1:0-2658 GCA_046724155.1 Actinomycetota bacterium | reverse complement strand
CTCCCCGGCCGGGCGGTAGAGCAGCTCGCGGTACGCCCGCGCCGGCGCGAGGGCGAGCGGGGTGATGTCATCGCGTTCCATAGCGGCAACCTCTGGTTCGGGTGGGCAGATCCGGCGCAGCGCGGCGAGCAGCGCGGGCAGGTTCAGGTAGCCCCGGCCCAGCGGGCTGCCCAGGACGCGGTCACCGGCCGGCGGGTCGGTGGTCGATAGCACGAGCCGGCGGATCTCGGCGGCGCCGAGCCGGTGCCCGGCGTACTCCAGGCACAGCGCGACCGCCCCGGTCACGTGCGGCGCCGCCATGCTCGTTCCGGTCTTGCGGACCAGCAGGCCGGGGCTGCGTTCGCTACCCGGCGGTGCGGAGCGGGCCGCGAGGACGCCGACGCCGGGGGCGGCCAGGTCGGGTTTGCCGCGGTCGTCGCGGGTGGGGCCGCGGCTGCTCGTCCGACCGGCCGGCCGGCGGGGCGAGTGGTCGTCGTAGCTGCCGACCACCAGCGGCAGGCGGCCGTTGGCGATGGTGCCGGTGGTGTGGTCCGGGCTGGCGTCGGCCGGCACGAACCGGGCCTGGCACAGCCGGCACGCCTCGTCGCGTTCCAGCCAGGCGTGGAACCGGCCGTTGCCGACCCGCCGGCCCTCGATCGTCACCTGCCACTCACCCGCCGGCGCCGACGGGGAGAGGAACGCGTCGATGTGGTGGTCGCCGTTGTTGGGGTCGCACGCGCGGTGGTAGATCCGCCCGACGACCTGCCCGGACACGACGACGTCGGCCGTGTCGCCGAGCCGGACGGGCGCTGCGTCCCGGGTGCCCGGCGGGTCGATGCGGACCGCGAGCTCGTCTCCCCCGCCGTACCAGATCTCCAGCTCGTTCGGCGTGGTGTCGGCCGGGTCGGTGACGAAGCGCAGCACCGTGCGCTGGCCCGGACCGACGACGCCGGTGGCATGCGTCCGGGCCCGGTGGTAGTTGCCGGCACTCTGGGCGAGGAACCGTCCCGGCGCGGCCGACAGCAGCTCGTCCAGGGCGAGCTCGACCAGCGTCGAACCGTCGTGCGGCCCGCCGTGCCGCCCCATGCTGAGGTTGATCACCCAGGGGCGTTCTCCGGCGGTGCGGGCGATGAAGTCGACGGCCTCGAGCAGCCGCACCGAGTCGCCCAGGTTGGCCAGGCCCCCGGTGCCCCGGTCGGCCAGGTGGACGAAGACAAGGTCAGCCTCGGGCGCCATCCCGGTCGGCCCGCTGCTGCCGTTGCCGGCGGCGATGTCCAGGACGTGCGTGCCATGGGCACCGGTGCCCCGGTCGGCGTCGGCCGGGTGGTAGCCGAGCGTCCGGTACGGGTGGTCCGTCTGCAGCGCCCGGTCGATGCACTGTCGACTGTGGATCGTTCCATACCCGTACGGCTGGCGGCGTTCCGGCGAGCGCTGGTCCCACAGGGCGATCAACCGGGTCGAGCCGTCGGGGTGCGTGAAGTTCGGGTGGTCGATGTCGAGGCCCCAGTCGACCGCGCCGACGATGACGCAGGCTCCGGTGAGCGGCAGCCCGGCCGGCCGCCTGGGGAGGTCCCGGCCGACCGGATGCCTCCGGGGCGCCGGCCCTTCCTCAACGTCGTGCCCGCACGGTGGCCGGATCCGCGCGCCGACCGGATCGGCGGCTTCGTGCGCACGCTCTGGGAAGCCCTCCGGGCCGAGCGGCCGGGCGGCCTTCAGGCTGACGACGTCCGGGTGCGCCCACACCTCCGGCACCGCCGCGAGCATAAGGCGGCAGGTTGCGATCCGGCCGAAGCGGGCCACGATCCGGACGCCGGGGGGCTCGGCGTGCGGCCGGCGGAGCCGGATGATCGCCTCGACCACCCGGTCCGCCGGCTCGTCGCGCAGCAGCTCCCGCAGCGCCGGATCCATGGCTCGCCACGCGTCCTACTGCTGGTTCGATGGCTTCGGGACGACCTCGAGCCGGACCCGGCGCACGACGTCGCCTGCGGTCGCCGTGATGACGGCAACTCCAGCGCCGACAGCGTGGACCCGGCCGGTCGTCGCGTCGACCGTGGCGACCCCCGGGCTGTCCGACTGCCAGGTCGGCGGGACATCGGCCGGCTTGCCGCTCCCGTCGAAGACGTCGGCCACGAACACGTCATCCTTGCCGACCGCCAGCTGCGTCGGGCCGAGGACGTCGATCGTCCGCACCGACGAGCCGCGCTTGCGCTGGTCCCCGATGAGGCCCAGACCCAGCAGGCCGATGCCGCCGTAGACCACCGGCGTCGTGAGCACGCCCGCGACACCGCTGCGCTTGGTTCCGCCCGGCAGGATCGCCAGCGGGAGGGCCTGGATGCCCACCCGGACGAAGGCGTTGTCCGGCGTGCCGAAGGTCCGGAAGGCCTCGGGGACCAGCGCCGCGGCAACCGCCGCGAGGCTGGCGCGATCGACCTTCCGGTTCTGCCCGGCGATCATGCTGCGCAGCGAGTCCTCCTGCACCTGGGTCTGCAGGTCCAGCTCCTTCACGGCGTTGACGACCGCACTCGGTGTGGCGGGCCTGGGCGGCGTGGGCGGCACCGGCGGGCGGCGCCCCCGTTCAACGGCCGCGCGGCGCCGGGCCGCCGCCATCGCCTGGGCACGCCGCCGCCGGTCTCGCGAGGACTGCTCGGCGTCGTAGGCCTCGCTGTCATAGAGCTCGGC
>JBKOWA010000038.1:0-4729 GCA_046724155.1 Actinomycetota bacterium | reverse complement strand
GTTCCAACCTCCTGTGTAGCTCACGGCGAACGCCCGACGTTGCCCGGGACCGCCTGTCGGTCGGCCCCGCGAGCGGCCCGGTTCGCTACCGTCTGGCCCCATGGCACGCGATGTTGCCCTGTTGGTGAACCCCACCGCCAGCAAGGGCCGGGCGGCGCGGCTGGTACAGCCGGTGGCCGCCCGGCTGCGCGACCTGGGCTGCACGGTCCGGGTGCTGGCCGGCACCGACCCGCAGCAGGCGGCCCGGCTGGCCAGGGACGAGGTGGCAGCCGGCGTGGAGGTGCTGGCCGTCCTCGGCGGGGACGGCACGTGCCACCTGGCGCTGCAGCAGGTGGCCGGCACCGGCACGATCCTCGGCATCGTCCCGGCCGGCACCGGCAACGACCTGGCGGCCTGCTGCGGCGTCCCGGCCAACCCGCTGGCGGCAGCCGAGACGATCGCCCTCGGCCAGCCGTACAGCCTCGACCTCGGCCGCGCCGGGCGGACCTGGTTCGGCAACGTGCTGTGCGCCGGCTTCGACTCGGCGGTCAACGAGCGGGCGAACACGATGCGCTGGCCCCGCGGCCGCTGGCGGTACGACCTGGCCACCTACGCCGAGCTGGCCATGCTGCGGCCCCGGCCGGCCACCGTGGTCATGGACGGCGAGAAGTGGCACGGCGAGGTCACCCAGGTGGACATCGGCAACGGGTCCCGGTACGGCGGGGGCCTGCTGATCTGCCCGGACGCCGACCTGCATGACGGCCTGCTGGACGTGGCGATCGTGCGGCCGCTGTCCCGGACGAAGCTGGTCGCGCTGAAGCCCCGGCTGCCGACCGGCGAGCTGCGCGACCACCCGGCGGTGCTGCGCCGCCGCGCCCGGTGGGTGCGGGTGGAGATGGCCGGCGCGGTCGGCTACGCCGACGGCGAACGGATCGGCCCCCTCCCGCTGGAGGTCGCCAGCATGCCCGGCGCCCTGCGGGTGCTCGCCTGACGGCGGCGCGCCCCGAGCAGGCGGCGGTAACCGGGGGGCGGGCGGCTCCCGCGTTCTGGCACGCTGGAGGCATGACCAGTCCGGCAGAGCGGTACGCCGCTGCCCGCCGACGGAACGCCCACCCGGCGCTGGCCGAGTTCGCCGGGCTGTACAGCTTTCCGCTCGACCCGTTCCAGCGCGAGGCGTGCCAGGCGCTGGAGGACGGGTACGGCGTGCTGGTCTGCGCCCCCACCGGCGCCGGCAAGACGGTGGTGGGCGAGTTCGCGGTGCACCTGGGCCTCACGCTGCACCGCAAGTGCTTCTACACGACGCCGATCAAGGCGCTGTCCAACCAGAAGTACCACGACCTGGTGGCCCGCTACGGTGCGGACACCGTCGGCCTGCTCACCGGGGACAACTCGGTCAACGCCGGTGCTCCCATCGTGGTGATGACCACCGAGGTGCTGCGCAACATGCTGTACGCCGGGTCGTCGGCGGTGGACGGCCTCGGCTACGTGGTGATGGACGAGGTGCACTACCTGGCGGACCGGTTCCGCGGCGGGGTGTGGGAGGAGGTGATCATCCACCTGCCGCCCTCGGTCACCCTGGTGTCGCTGTCGGCGACAGTGAGCAACGCCGAGGAGTTCGCCGACTGGCTGGTGACAGTGCGCGGCGACACCCGGGCGATCGTCACCGAGCACCGGCCGGTGCCGCTGTGGCAGCACATGCTGGTCGGCAAGCGGCTGTTCGACCTGCTGCGCGAGGCCGGCGACGCGGTGCCGGCCGATGCGGTGCCGGCCGATACGGGGCCGACCGGTAGGGGGCCGACCGATACCGGGCCGACCGATACCGGGTCGGCCGATACCGGGTCGGCCGACGCCGCCACGCCCGCGATCGGGCACGGCGCGTACGCCGACCGGCCGGGCCACCAGGCGAACCCCGAGCTGGCCCGGTTCGTGCGCGAGCAGCAGCGGGCGACCGAGCCGATCGGCCGCCGGGGCCGGCCGCGGAGCTGGCGGCCGCCCAGCCGGGTGGACGTGATCGAGCGGCTGGACCGGGACGGGCTGCTGCCGGCCATCACGTTCATCTTCAGCCGCAACGGGTGCGACGACGCGGTGGGCCAGTGCCTGCGCGCCGGGCTGCGGCTCAACGAGCCGGCGGAGGCCGCCGAGGTCCGCCGGATCGCCGAAGAACGCACCGCCGACCTGGCATCCGAGGACCTGCACGTCCTCGGCTACTGGGAGTGGCTGGAGGCGCTGCAGCGCGGCATCGCGGCGCACCACGCCGGGATGGTCCCGGCGTTCAAGGAGACCGTCGAGGAGCTGTTCGTCCGGGGCCTGGTCCAGGCCGTGTTCGCCACCGAGACGCTGGCGCTCGGCATCAACATGCCGGCCCGCTCGGTGGTGCTGGAGCGGCTGGTCAAGTGGAACGGCGAGCAGCACGCCGACATCACGCCGGGGGAGTACACCCAGCTCACCGGGCGAGCCGGGCGCCGCGGCATCGACATCGAGGGGCACGCCGTCGTGGTGTGGGTGCCCGGCACCGACCCGGCGCACGTGGCCGGCCTGGCGTCCACCCGCACCTACCCGCTGCGGTCCAGCTTCCGGCCGTCCTACAACATGGCCGTCAACCTGGTCGGGCAGCTCGGCCGGGCGGAGTCCCACGAGCTGCTGGAGAGCTCGTTCGCCCAGTTCCAGGCGGACCGCTCGGTGGTGGGCCTGGCCCGGCAGATCCAGCGGTACACCGACGCGCTGGACGGCTACCGCGAGGCGATGACCTGCCACCTCGGCGACTTCATGGGGTACGCCGAGCTGCGCGCCGCGCTGAAGCAGCGGGAGTCCGCGCTGGCCCGGGAGAGCGCCGCCCACCGCCGGGCCGCGGCCTGCGAGTCGCTGGAGCGGCTGAAGATCGGCGACGTGATCCGGGTGCCGGCCGGCCGGCGGGCTGGGATGGCCGTGGTGCTCGACCCGGGGCTGAACGCGATGACCGAACCCCGGCCGCTGGTGCTCACCGAGGACCGGTGGGCCGGCCGGCTGTCGGTGGCCGACTTCCCCAGCGCGGTGGAGCCGCTGACCCGGGTGCGCGTCCCCCGGCACTTCAACCACCGCTCGCCGGCCGAGCGCCGGGATCTCGCCTCGACGCTGCGCAACGCCCGGCTGGAGCTGGCCGACCGCGACGGCCGGCCACGACGGACCCGCAGCGCCGCCGCGGACGACCCGGAGATCGCCCGGCTGCGGACCGAGATCCGCCGGCACCCGTGCCACGGCTGCGCCGACCGGGAGGAGCACGCCCGGTGGGCCGAACGGTACCTGCGGCTGTCCCGGGAGACCGACGGCCTGCGCCGCCGGGTGGAGAACGCCACGCACTCGATCTCCCGCACCTTCGACCGGGTCTGCGCGCTGCTGGAGCGGCGCGGGTACCTGGCCGGTGACGCGGTGACACCGCCCGGCCGGCAGCTCGCCCGGATCTGGTCGGAGTCGGACCTGCTGGTCGCGGAGTGCCTGCGGGCCGGGGTCTGGGAGCAGCTGGAGCCGGCCGAGCTGGCCGCCTGCGTGTCCGCGCTGCTCTATGAGTCCCGCCGGGACACCGAGGGCACGGCCCGGCCGCCGGCCGGCGCGATCGGTGCGGCGCTGGCCGAGACGGTGGCCCTGTGGGACGAGCTGTCCGGCCAGGAACGCGAGCACGGCCTGGCGCTGACCAGGGAGCCGGACCCCGGCTTTGCCTGGCCGGCATACCGGTGGGCCCGCGGCGAGTCCCTGGACCGGGTGCTGGTGGCCGCCCAGGAGGCCGGGCAGGAGCTGTCCGCCGGCGACTTCGTCCGCTGGCACAAGCAGCTGCTGGACCTGCTGGACCAGATCGTCAAGGTGGCCGCCGGGGGCAGCCGGCTGGCGGACACCGCGCGCCGGGCCGTGGACGCGGTGCGCCGCGGGGTCGTCGCCTACACCGGCGTCGGCGGCTGACCCGGCAGCCGCGCCCGTTTCACGGCAGGGCGACCGGCCCGGCCGGGCCCGGCGTACCGTGGTGGTCAACGGCCACCGGCGACGGATCGTACGCCGGGAGCCTGCGACAGGGGGCCGGTCGCCGGCCGACCAGGTCCGGTGCCACGGCCCCTCGGACGGACGAGAATACGACGAGGCCAGCTAGCGCCACCTGACGCCCGGACTGTCGGTCCGGGCCGCTAGGGTTCTCCGCGGCGTCTGCGCGACGACGCAACCAGAGGAGACGAGATGATCTGCCCGGTATGTTCGATGGTCAACCCCGAGGGGAGCCGCAGCTGCATGCGGTGCGGGACGGCCTTGCCGGAGAGCTCGGGCGGGTTCGGGCAGCCCTCCGCCTCCTCCTCCGGAACGCAGCCGGCCAGCGGCCAGCCGGGGGACCAGCAGCCACCGGCCGCCGCACCCGGCCCCGCATACGGCGGCCCGGGCTCGCCCTCGGGCCCCGGGTCCGGGCAGCAGCCGGCCAGCCCACCGTCCGGCCAGCAGCCGGGCTTCAGCCCGTTCGAGCCGAGCCCGCCACCGGCCGCCCCCTACGGGGGTCAGCCGTCCGGCCCGCAGCCGGCTGGATCGCAGCCATCGGGGCCGTACGGTGGGCATCCGTCCGGTCCGCAGCCGGCGGCCCCGCCCTACGGCCAGGCCTCCGGACCGCAGCCCGGGTACGGCGGTTACTCCTCCGACCAGCAGCAGGCGGCGCCCTACGGCGGGGGCTACCCGTCGGGTCAGCAGCCGCCCGCACCGCCGCCGTATGGCGGGTACCAGTCGGGCCAGCAGCCCGGGTACGGTC
>JBKOWA010000134.1:0-3824 GCA_046724155.1 Actinomycetota bacterium | reverse complement strand
GCGCTGACCTCGGCGGAGCGGCGCCGCAGCATCCGGTGCCCGAGCAGCCGGTCCACCGAGTCGCGCGCGCCGTCAGCGGCGGCTCGCACCCCCGGCAGGTCCAGCAGCGGGGCCAAGGGGTCATCCGGCATGGTTGGCCAGCCTAGTGCCGGCGGCCGACCGGCTGCCCCGGCGGTCGGGCCAGCCGGCACCCCGGCCGGCCTGCCGGGCATCGCTGATCGGTGCCGCCCGCCCGCCGGGCGCTCGGTGACCGGCATCTCCCGGCGCCCGAGATGACCGCGGTGGTCGGCCGTCGTAAGGTCGCGTCGAGGCACGAGAGCGGGAGGAAGCCTTGACGGACACACCGGGTACCGACGCCACCCTGTCGAACCTCCTGCAGGAGACGCGGCGGTTCGAGCCACCGGCGGAGCTCGCCGAGCGAGCGAACGTCACCGCGGACGCGTACGAGGAGGCGGCCAAGGACCGGCTGGCCTTCTGGGAGCAGCAGGCCCGCCGGCTCACCTGGGCCAAGCCGTGGGACCAGGTGCTCGACTGGAGCGACCGGCCGTTCGCCAGGTGGTTCGTCGGCGGGCAGCTCAACGCGGCGTACAACTGCGTCGACCGGCACGTCGAGGCCGGCCGCGGCGCCAAGGTGGCCTTCCACTGGGAGGGCGAGCCGGGCGACACCCGCACGGTCACCTACGCCGACCTGCTGCGCGAGGTGTGCCGGTGTGCCAACACGCTGCTGGACCTCGGGGTGTCCAAGGGCGACCGGGTGGCGATCTACCTGCCGATGATCCCGGAGACGGTGGTCGCGATGCTGGCCTGCGCCCGGATCGGCGCGCCGCACACCGTGGTCTTCGGCGGCTTCTCGGCCGACGCGCTGCGCAGCCGGATCGAGGACTGCGACGCCAAGCTGGTGATCACCGCGGACGGCGGCTACCGGCGCGGCGCGGCCAGCCCGCTCAAGCCCGCCGTGGACGAGGCGCTGACCGGCTACGACGGGGTCCGGCACGTGCTGGTGGTGCGCCGCACCGGCCAGGACACGCCGTGGGTCGAGGGCCGTGACCTGTGGTGGGACGACGCGATGGAGACCGCCTCGGACCAGCACGAGGCGCAGCCGCACGACGCCGAGCACCCGCTGTACGTGATGTACACCAGCGGCACCACCGCCAAGCCGAAGGGCATCCTGCACACCACCGGCGGGTACCTGACCCAGGTCGCGTACACCCACCACGCGGTCTTCGACGTCAAGCCGGAGACCGACGTCTACTGGACCGCGGCCGACATCGGCTGGGTCACCGGGCACAGCTACATCGTGTACGGGCCGCTGGCCAACGGGGTCACCTCGGTGATGTACGAGGGCACGCCGGACACCCCGCACCGGGGCCGCTGGTGGGAGCTGGTCGAGAAGTACAAGGTCAACATCCTGTACTGCGCGCCGACCGCCATCCGCACGTTCATGAAGTGGGGCGAGGACATCCCGGCCGACTTCGACCTGTCCTCGCTGCGCCTGCTGGGCAGCGTCGGCGAGCCGATCAACCCCGAGGCCTGGATCTGGTACCGCACGCACATCGGCAGCGACGCCTGCCCGGTGGTGGACACGTGGTGGCAGACCGAGACCGGCGCCATCATGATCAGCCCGCTGCCCGGGGTGACCACCACCAAGCCCGGTTCGGCGCAGCGGCCGCTGCCCGGCGTCAGCGCCGACGTGGTGGACGACCTGGGCAACTCGGTGCCGAACGGCGGCGGCGGGTACCTGGTGCTGACCGAGCCGTGGCCGGCGATGCTGCGCACGATCTGGGGCGACCCGCAGCGCTACCTCGACACGTACTGGTCCCGGTTCGAGGGCCGCTACTTCGCCGGTGACGGCGCCAAGCGGGACGAGGACGGCGACATCTGGCTGCTCGGCCGGGTCGACGACGTGATGAACGTGTCCGGGCACCGGATCTCCACCACCGAGGTGGAGTCGGCGCTGGTCTCCCACCCGAAGGTGGCCGAGGCCGCGGTGGTCGGCGCCACCGACCCGACCACCGGGCAGGCGATCGTGGCGTTCGTGATCCTGCGCGGGGCGGCCGGCGAGGCGGAGGGGCTGGTCAAGGAGCTACGCGACCACGTGGCGAAGGAGATCGGCCCGATCGCGAAGCCGCGGCAGATCATGGTGGTGCCGGAGCTGCCGAAGACCCGGTCCGGCAAGATCATGCGCCGGCTGCTGCGGGACGTGGCGGAGAACCGCAACCTCGGCGACGTCACCACGCTGACCGACTCCGCGGTGATGGACCTGATCAAGGACAAGCTGCCCGCCGCCAAGCCGGAGGAGTGAGCGTCCCCGCCCCCGCCCGACACGCCCTCGAGCGCCGGGAGCGGCTGGCGGAGAAGTACCCGGAGCTGGCCGGTGACCGCCGGCCGGTGCTGGCGCACGAGGGGCGGTACGCCACGGCACCACTGCTGGCCGGCGACCCGCCGCACCCGCACAACCACCTGCATCCCCGTCCGCACGACCACGCGCATCCGCACCCGCACCGGCAGCCGGAGCCGCCACCCGGCTGACCGGACCGCTGGCGACCGCGCTCCCTGCCGCCCTCCGCGTCGCCCGCGGCGGTGCCCCGGGTGGACCGGCGGGGTGTCCTGGGTGGACGATGATCGGGTTCATCCGGGTCATCAGCGGAGGCAGCCGTGGCGGAGCAGGTCAACCAGGCGATCGCGGCCGACGGGCACCAGCCCGGAACATCATTGGGCGACCTGGTCCGCGATGCGACAGAGCAGATGTCCACCCTGGTCCGGGCCGAGGTCGAGCTGGCGAAGCTCGAGCTGGCCGCCACCGCCAAGCGGGCCGGGATGGGCGGAGCGATGTTCGGCGCTGCCGCGGCGGTCGTGCTGGCCGCGTTGCCGTTCCTGTTCGTCTCCCTGGCCGAGGGGCTGGTCGAGATCTTCAACGGCTGGCGGTGGGCCGCGTACCTGATCGTGTTCGTCCTGTTCGTGCTGGTCGGCGGCATCCTGGCCCTGATCGGCAGGAGCAGCCTGCGGAAGATGACGATGCCGGAACGGACCATCACCACCGTCCGGGAGATCCCGCAGGTGATCAAGCGGAGCGTCGAGTAGTGAACAAGGTGTACGCGTGAGTGAGCTTGCGAGCGAACCGATGGGCACAGCAGCCACGCGGACGCCGAGCGCCAGCGAGGTGTGCGCGTGAGCTCACCGCCGGCGGCCGGCGTCTGGGTCCCGGGGCCGTGGACACACCGCGAGGTGAGCGCGAACGGCGTCCGCCTGCATGTGGCCGAGGCCGGTGCCGGCCCGCTGGTCCTGCTGCTGCACGGGTTCCCGGAGTTCTGGTGGTCCTGGCGGCACCAGCTGACGGGCGTCGCCGAGGCGGGCTACCGGGTGGTGGCGCCGGACCTGCGGGGGTACGGCGCCTCGGACAAGCCACCCCGGGGCTACGACCCGGTCACGCTCGCCGCCGACGCGGCCGGGCTGGTGCGCGCGCTCGGCGAGCGGGACGCGATCGTGGTCGGCCACGACTGGGGCGGCCAGATCGCCTGGACGAGGGCCACCCTGCACCCCCGGACCGTACGCCGCCTGGTGGTGCTGGGCGCGCCGCACCCGCGCCGGCTGCGCTGGGCGCTGCTGACCGAGCCGCGCGGCCAGTCCCGGATCGCCGCCCGGCACCTGCTGCCGCTCCAGCTGCCGCGGCGCGGGGAGACACTGCTGACCCGGCACGCCGGCGAGTACGTCGCCCGGCTGCTCTCGGAGTGGTCCGGCCCGGTCTGGCGGCGAACCGCGGACCACAGCGAGGCCCGGCGGCGGTGCGCCGAGGCGATCCGGATCCCGGCGGCCGCGCACAGCGC
>JBKOWA010000344.1:0-3583 GCA_046724155.1 Actinomycetota bacterium | reverse complement strand
CCGGAGGCCCACCCCGTCCACTCATAGGCGCCAGCGTATGTCGGCTAAAAGCCCCAGGGCGTACACCGCGCCGATGTTGTTCAGGGTGGCGGCTTCGCCGGCCCGGTCGCCGACCTGGCGGAAGATGGGCAGCGCCTGCTGGAAGTGGTGCAGGGCGCTGTCGCCGTCCCCGCGCCGGTCGTACACCAGGCCGATGTTGTTCAGGGTGGGTGCGTCCTTGGCCCGGTTGCCGACCTGGCGGTGGATGGGCAGGGCCTGCTGGTAGTGGTGCAGGGCGCTGTCGCCGTCCCCGCGCCCGGCGTACACCGCGCCGATGTTGTTCAGGGTGGTTGCTTCGACGGCCCGGTCGCCGATCTGGCGGGTGATGGGCAGGGCCTGTTGGTAGTGGTGCAGGGCGCTGTCGCCGTCCCCGCGCTGGTCGTACACCGCGCCGATGTTGTTCAGGGTGGCCGCTTCGACGGCCCGGTCACTGACCTGGCGGTAGATGGGCAGCGCCTGCTGGAAGTCGTCCAACGCCCCGTCCGGATCCCCCAATATGGCCTTGGCGCGACCCGCGTACAGCAGCGTCGCGCCGCTGGTCTGCACCCGGCGAGACCGGTCGGTCAGCGCGAGGACCTCCCGGAACCTCGACACCCCCAGCCACGCCCCAGCCAGCCGGTCACCCACCTCCCGGACAACCTCCTCGACACCGGCGGCCTCCCCCAGCCGAAACACCTCCAACAACTCAACGTCACTGGGCATCGGCTCGCACCCACCTGCGGTAGAGGTAGTGGGCGCCCCGGTGCTGGGCTTGGCGCAGCTGGTGCTCGTCGAGTTGCTCGGGCATGGTCGCCAGTAGCGGGGTGAGCAGCGGTGAGACCAGGTAGCGGGTCTCGTTGGTGGTCGGGTGCAGCCCGGCCTGGATGAGCCCGACCGCCACGGCGGTCTCGATATGGTCGCGGGTCGGTTCGTCGGGGGACAGCGCCTCGATCGCTTCGACCGGGACGGCGATCTCATAGACTGCGGCCAGCGCGATCGCCCGGCGCACCTGGGTGGTCTGCCGGTCCAGGAGCTGCTGGAGAAGGAGCTCCTCCCGGTACTCGACTTCGGTGGCCTCGATGGCGGCGAACACCGCGTCCAGGTCGGCGATCGTGGTACCGACGAGGCTGTCCAGGGTTTCCAGCAGCCGGGGGATACCGGCGGAGGCGGTGATGGCGCGCTGCTTGACGGCCGCATCGACCTGGCCGGTCGGGCCGAGGTTCACCGTCAGCCGCAGCTTCTTGTCCAGGTCGGTGTCCACCAACCCGCTGACCGGCTGGGCGAGGACCCGCACCTGCGGCGGCAGCGGGAAGTGGTGGCGGCTGGTGACGACGACGCGGCTGGGGCTGCCGGTGCGGGCGATGGCGGCCGCGAAGGCGCGTAGCACCTCCAGCGCCGCCGCCGTTACCTGGTACCCGCCGCGACCGTCCGGGTCGAGGTTGCCGTTCTCGAAGTCGTCGAACACGAACACGCAGCCGATGTCGGCCAGCGGACCGTCCAACACGTACCGCATCCGGTCAGCCAGGGGGATGCCCGGCCGGTTCAGCAACTCGTTCACCGCCTGGTCGATGGCCGGGTCTGGCAGGCTCAGCCGCCCCGTCAGGGTCACGATCTGCTGCTCGTCCAGCCGACCGACCCAGACCGCGTGCTGGGGGTGGGTGGCCCGCATCCGGTCCAGCAGCCGGGACGCCAACGTGCTCTTGCCCAGGCCACCCATGCCGTGCAGCACCGCCACCTGCGGGCCGGTCGCCGGGTCGTCCGGTCGCAGCTGCCGCAGCAGCATCTGCAGCTCCCGTCGCCGCCCGACGAAGCCGGCGCGGTCGGCGACCTTCACCTGGCCGGCCGCGTCCAGGAACAGGGTGCTGGTCGACCGCGTCCGCAGCCGGACCCGGCCCGGCGTCCGCAGCGGGGTCACCGCCGCCGTCATCGGCGTCCGGTCGGCGTACAGCCGGAGCAGGTGCCAGTACGGGCTGCGGGTCTCGACAGCGCCCGCCGAGCCGCCGCCACCGCCTGAGCGAGGTCCGCGCCGTCGGCCAACGCCCGGTACAAGGAGGCCGCCAGCGCGCTGGCCGCCCGGTCACCGACCGGCAAGGCCCACCCGAGTACGCTGGGCGCCCCGGCATCCACCAACGCCTCGGCCATCGAGGCGACCAGGCCCGCGTGCGGCGAGCCGCTGGTGGAGCACCCCGACAAGAACACCAGACCAGGCCAGCGGCCTCCCACCGCGGTCGCGATCTGCGCAGCTGAGGCATCCGAACGGGCACCGTCCGGGCTTTCCAGCACAAACAACGGACCCGCCGCCCCGATGCCGGCGTGCCCGCTCAGGTGCAGCACATCGAAGTAGCCGCCCGGGAACGAGGCCAGCACCGCGGCCAGGCCCTCCAGCGAACCACTCTCCTCCACCACCACCTCGACCCGGCCGGCCGCGGCGGCCAGGATCACCGCCTCCTCCGCCTCGAAGTCCAGCACCGGCTCGACCGCCAGGGGGGAACTGGCCATGAACAGCACCCGCAGCGGCCGGTTCGCCACCTCACGGGCATCCGACACCCGCCCCGACGCCACCCGCACCGGTATTACGGGACGGGACGGGTGGACCGCGACAAACCCGCCGTCGAACATCAGCTCCCACGGCAGACCGCGAAGCCGCTCCTCGACATCCACATACAGCAGGAACGGCCGCTGCCGCTGCTGCGCCGCCTGCAGCCACCGATCCGTCGGGCCGTCCAGCCACCGGTACAACACCGCACCCAGCTCCGGCAGATCAGGTGCGGACACCGAATAGCCCGACGACACCTGCTGGGTCAAGGCATCCACACCGGCCCGGTCCAGCCGCCGCTCGGCGACAACACCACCCGGAGCCGACCACCGCAGCCGCGGGTCGCCCCCGCCGGCGTCGAACAACTCAACGCCGTACCGGTCGCTCATGTCACCCTCACCCCCCGGTCTGCCCAGACTCTGCTGCCAACTCGGCCCGGACCCGCTGCAGCATTGCCGTGTCCGCGTCCAGGTCCGGATGCTGAACGGCTCGGTCCAACGCGACCGCGATCTCCAGTTCCGCCACGGCCTCACCCAGCCGGCCGGCCGCCCGCAGCCGCATGGCGATGTTGTACCGGGTGACCGCTTCGCCGGCCCGGTTGCCGACCTGGCGGTGGATGGGCAGGGCCTGGTGGTAGTGGTGCAGGGCGCTGTCGCCGTCCCCGCGCCTGTCGTACGCCATGCCGATGTTGTTCAGGGTGGTTGCTTCGCCGGCCCGGTCGCCGATCTGGCGGCAGATGGGCAGGGCCTGGTGGTAGTGGTGCAGGGCGTTGTCGCCGTCCCCGCGCCGGTCGTACACCGCGCCGATGTTGTTCAGGGTGGTTGCTTCCATGGCCCGGTTGCCGATCTGGCGGTGGATGGGCAGGGCCTGCTGGTAGTGGTGTAGGGCGCTGTCGCCGTCCCCGCGCCTGTCGTACGCCATGCCGATGTTGTTCAGGGTGGTTGCTTCGCCGGCCCGGTCGCCGATCTGGCGGTGGATGGGCAGGGCCTGGTGGTAGTGGTGCAGGGCGTTGTCGCCGTCCCCGCGCCG
>JBKOWA010000426.1:0-1292 GCA_046724155.1 Actinomycetota bacterium | reverse complement strand
GCCCGGGAGACCGCGCTGCACGAGGTGCGCAAGGCCGCCAAGCGCGCCCGGTACGCCGCGGAGGCGGCCGGCCCGGTGATCGGCAGGCCGGCGAGGACGTTCGGCAAGCGCATGAAGTCGGTGCAGCAGTTGCTCGGCGAGCACCAGGACGCCGTCATCATCGGGGCCGAGCTGCGCCAGCTCGGCGTGCAGGCGCACGGGGCCGGCGAGAACGGCTTCAGCTTCGGCCGCCTGCACGCCCTGTACCAGACCCGGGCGCAGCGGCTGCGGGATGAGTATCCCGATGTCTGGCAGGCCGCGTCGCGCAAGCGGTACCGCCGCTGGATGAAGGGCTGACCGGCTGACGGGCAGACCCGGCCGGTGCCGCCGGGGTCACTGCGGTGGCCACGGTACTGCTGGCGCCGGGGCGGTCCGCCATGACCTGGCTGCGTCGCCGGGGGAACGCCGGCGCCTGCATCGCCCGGGAACGCCGGCGGCGGGTCACGGGGAATGCCGGCGTCGGGCAAGGGCTTGACCGGAGGGTGGGGAACTCCGCGGCGGCCACCCGGCCGCGCCTGCACTACGCCTGGGTCGTCGCCGCCGTCACGTTCGTCGTGCTGCTGGGCTCGTCGGGGTTCCGGTCCACGCCGGGCGTGCTGCTCGTGCCGCTGGAGGAGGCGTTCGGCTGGAGCCGGGCGACGATCTCCCTCGCGGTGTCGGTCAACCTGCTGTTGTTCGGGTTCTCGGGGCCGTTCGCCGCGGCCGCGATGGTCCGCTTCGGGGTGCGCCGGGTCGTGCTGGTGGCCCTGGCGGCGGTGGCGGCCGGGTCGGCGCTGACCGTGTTGATGACCGCGCCGTGGCAGCTGGTGCTGCTGTGGGGCGTGGTGGTCGGCCTGGGCACCGGCTCGATGGCCGCGGTGCTGGCCGCGACGGTGGCCACCCGCTGGTTCGTGGCCCGGCGCGGCCTGGTCACCGGGGCGCTCACCGCCGCCAGCGCCACCGGGCAGCTGGCGTTCCTGCCGCTGCTGGCCCACCTGACGGTGGACCACGGGTGGCAGTGGGCCTCCATCGCGGTCGCGGCGGGCGCGGTTCTGGTGCTGCCGCTGGCGGCGCTGTTCCTGCGCGACTCGCCGGCCGCGATAGGTGCCCGGCCGTACGGCGTGCCGGCCGACGCCCCGGTCGTGGCGCCCACCCCGCCGGCGAACCCGGTCCGCACCGCGCTGCTGGCGCTGGCCGAGGCGTCCCGCCGCCCGGCGTTCTGGCTGCTGGCCGGCTCGTTCGCGATCTGCGGCGCCTCGACGAACGGCCTGATC
>JBKOWA010000357.1:0-3294 GCA_046724155.1 Actinomycetota bacterium | reverse complement strand
GATGTGGGTGGAGCATGCCCTGCAGCTGCAGCAGGCCCTTGGCGGCGGCCGGCCCGCGCTGGCCGGCACCGTCATGAGCGGCCTGCGGATGCGGAAGTCGCCGGCCGAGGTGGCGGCACTGCGTCGGGCCGGGCAGGCCATCGACCGGGTGCACGAGCGGATCGGAGAGTGGCTGCGGCCCGGCCGTACCGAGGCCGAGGTCGGGCGGGACATCGCCGAGGCCATCGTCGCCGAGGGGCACGTCCGGGCGGACTTCGTCATCGTCGGCTCCGGCCCGAACGCGGCCAGCCCGCACCACCAGGTCTCCGACCGGGTGATCGAGTCCGGCGACGTGGTCGTGGTCGACATCGGCGGCACCACCCCGGAGGGCTACTGCTCCGATGAGACCCGCACCTACCTGGTCGGCGGCGACCCGGAGCCGGAGTTCTGGGCGTACTACGCGGTGCTGCAGCGCGCCCAGGAAGCGGCCTGCGCGGCCATCAAGCCCGGGGTGAGCTGCGAGAGCATCGACGCGGCGGCCCGGGAGATCATCGCTGACGCCGGCTACGGCGAGTACTTCGTGCACCGCACCGGCCACGGCATCGGCTTGGAGGGCCACGAGGACCCCTACCTGGTGGCCGGCAACACCCAGCCGCTGGAACCGGGCATGACCTTCTCCGTGGAGCCCGGCATCTACCTGCCGGGCCGGCACGGTGCGCGGATCGAGGACATCTGCGCCTGCACCGAGGACGGCGGCGAACGGCTCAACCTGGTACCCCGCGACCTCGTGGTGCTCCGTTAGCCACGGATTCACCCGCCAGGCCAGACCCCGGCTGACGGGCGGTGCCGCGGCGTGGGCCGTCCCGCGAGGCGCCACCCGAACGAGCGGTGAGTTGGGCGCGCACCGCTAAGTTTTCGGGCATGGAGAAGCTGGACCAGCTGATCGTCTGCGCGCTGTGCGAGGACGGCCGGATGAGTTACACCGATCTGGCTGAACGAGTGGGCTTGTCGGTGTCCGCCGTGCACCAGCGGGTCCGGCGGCTGGAGCAGCGCGGCGTGATCCGTGGTTACACCGCGCGGGTCGACGCCGACGCGCTCGGGCTGCCGCTGACCGCGTTCGTTTCCATCAAGCCGATCGACCCGGCCACGCCCGACGACGCGCCGGAGCGGCTGGCCCACCTCACCGCGATCGAGGCGTGCCACAGCGTGGCCGGCGACGAGAACTACATCCTCAAGGTCCGGGTGGCCAGCCCGGCCGACCTGGAGGCGCTGCTGCGGGAGATCCGGTCCGCCGCGAACGTCTCCACCCGCACCACCGTGGTGCTGAGCACCCCCTACGAGGACCGCCCGCCACGTCTCTGAGCCATCCCGCCTCCTGCTAGTACCAGCTTTGGTACCATCAACTGGTGGCGCTCAACCTCCGACTCGACGACGCTCAGCAGGAGGCGTTGCGCACCCGCGCGCGGATTGAGGGCAGGTCCATGCAGCTCGTGGTACTCGCGGCGATCGAGGAGTACCTCCAGCGCCACGCTATGGCCGATCTGGTCAACCAGTCACTGGACCGGGTGCTGCCTCGCTACGCCGAGGTGCTGCGGCGGCTCGCGGAGTGATCTATCTCGATCTCGATGCCCTCCTGCTCATCACCCGCCGGACCCTGGGTGAGGAGCCGAAGGTTCGGGACTACGGCCTGCTGCAGGCCGCGCTGGCTCGGCCTCAGACGACCGTGTTCGGTGCGGACGCGTACCCCGCCTTGGCGGACAAGGCAGCAGCGTTGCTGCACTCCCTGGTACGCAACCACGCATTGGTGGACGGCAACAAGCGGCTCGGCTGGGCTGCGACCGCTGTCTTCTGCGACATCAACGGCCACTTCATCGATATGCCCGACGACGAGGCCTATGACTTGGTGATCACCGTCGCCTCGGCCGACCTGGACGTACCCGAGATCGCGGACCGTCTCGCGCCGTTCCTGAACCGCTGATCATCCCCCCTTGGCGGCGGCGCGACAGTCCCTCGCCCGCATCCGGGGCCCGGCTCCCCCGAGTGAGCCGGCGGTCCCTCACCGCTTGACCCTCACGTAACGGGAGGGTGCACGGTGGACGGCATGGACGGGAAAGCCCCCGGCGGCGGGACCGCGGACCTGACCGTCGGCCGGGTCGCCGACCTGGTCGGGGTCACGGTGCGCACCCTGCACCACTACGACGAGATCGGCCTGCTGTCGCCGGGCGACCGGACGCCGGTGGGGTACCGCCGGTACTCCCGGCTCGAGCTGGAGCGGCTGCAGCAGATCCTGTTCTACCGCGAGCTGGGCTTTCCGCTGGAACGGATCGCGACCATCCTGAACGACCCGGACGCGGACTCGGCGGCCCACCTGCGCCGCCAGCACGCCCTGTTGACCAGGCGGATCGAGCGCCTGCAGGCGATGGTCGCGGCCGTCGAACTCGCACTGGAGGCACATCAGATGGGCATCTCGCTGACCCCGGAGGAACGGTTCGAGGTGTTCGGGGACGCAGACCCCGACCAGTATGCCGAGGAGGCCCGGCAGCGCTGGGGCGACACCGAGGCGTACCACGAGTCGCAGCGCCGGGTGGCCGGCTACACCAAAGAGGACTGGAAGCGCGCGCTCGCCGAGCAGGACGAGGTGGCCCGGGCGCTGGCCGAGGCGCACCGCAACGGCGTGCCGGCCAGCAGCCCGCCGGCGATGGACCTGGCTGAACGGCACCGGCAGCAGATCAGCCGGTACTACGACTGCTCGTACCAGATCCACCGTGGGCTCGCCGACATGTACGTCGCGGACCCGCGCTTCACCGCGCACTACGAGAAGTACGGCCCGGGCCTCGCGCAGTACGTGCGGGACGCCATCCACGCCAACGCCGACCGGGCCGAGGCCGGCTGACCCGGATTACCCCGCCGCCCTGGCCGGATCCGTCGTACCGTCGATGGATGCGGATCCTGGCGGTGTCCGACGAGGTCGAGGCGTCGCTGTGGCGGCCGGACGTCCGGCGTCGCACCGCCCCGGACCTGGTGCTGTCCTGCGGCGACCTGCCGTTGGACTACCTGGGCTTCCTGGCCGAGGCGCTGGAGGTGCCGGTGGTGTTCGTCCCGGGCAACCACGACCCCGACCTGTCCGGTTACCGGACGGCCCGGTCGGGGCTGGTGACCCGCGGCGGGCTGCCGGCCGAGGCGCCGTGGCCGGCAGGCACCGAGAACGCCGACGGCCGGGTGGTGGACGCCGCCGGGCTGCGGATCGCCGGCCTGGGCGGCTGCCTGCGGTACCGCCCGGGGCCGAACCAGTACGGCCAGCGGCAGCAGTCCTGG
>JBKOWA010000407.1:0-3900 GCA_046724155.1 Actinomycetota bacterium | reverse complement strand
GTCCTGGAAGGGCCGGCGGCGGTGAGCCCGGCGCGGCCGGCGCGGCCCCGGGGGTGGCCCCGGTGAGCCGGGTGGTCGTGATCGGAGCCGGAGTCGGCGGGCTGGCGGCCGCCGCCCGGCTGGCCGCCGCGGGCCATGCCGTGACGGTCTTCGAGCAGGCGGACGCGGTCGGCGGCAAGCTCGGCCTGCTGGAGCGGCCGAGCCCGGCCGGGATGTTCCGGTTCGACACCGGGCCAAGCCTGCTGACCATGCCGTACGTGTTCGCCGAGCTGTTCGCGCAGACCGGCGACCGGCTGGACGCGGTGCTGAACCTGCGCCGGGTGGACCCGATCGCCCGCTACCGGTTCGCCGACGGCAGCCGGCTGGACGCCACAACCGACCTGAGCCGGTTCTGCGCCCGGCTGGACCGGGCCTTCGGCAGTGGCGCCGGAGACGACTGGCGGCGGCTGGCCGAGCGCGCCGAGCGGATCTGGCGAGCCGTCCGCGAGCCGTTCCTGGAGTCCACCGTGAACAGCGTGGCGACCCTGCTGCGGCGGGCGGCCCGGCTGCGCGACCTGGTCACGGTGGCACCAGGGTGGTCGCTGCGGCAGCTCGGCCTCCGGTACCTGCGCGACCCGCGGCTGCGGATGATCCTCGACCGGTACGCCACCTACACCGGCTCCGATCCACGGCGGGCGCCGGCCGCGCTGGCCGTGATCCCGCATATCGAGCGGGCGTACGGCGGCTGGTACGTGACCGGCGGGCTGCACCGGCTGGCCGCGGCCCTCGCCGACCGGGCGACCGAGCGCGGCGCCGTGATCCGGACCGGCGTCACGGTGGCCGCCATCGAGACCGCCGGCCGCGCGGTCAGCGGCGTGCGGCTGGCGGACGGCGGACAGGTGCCCGCCGATGTCGTGGTCGCCAATGCCGACGCCGCCGAGGTGTACGGCCGGCTGCTGCCGCGGCGCCGGCTGGCGAACCGGCTGCGCCGCAACCCCTCGCTGGCCGGGTTCGTGCTGCTGCTCGGGATGCGCGGCCGGACACCCGGACTGGCCCACCACAACGTGCTGTTCCCCGAGGACTACGACGCCGAGTTCGACGCGATCTTCGGCCGGTGGGCGGCGCCGGTGGCCGACCCGACGATCTACCTGAGTGTGCCGCCGGACCCCGCCGTCTGCCCTGACGACCACGAGGCGTGGTTCGTGCTGGTGAACGCCCCACGGCACGGCACCGGCCCGGGCGCCGTCGACTGGACCGACCCGGGCCTGGCCGGCTCCTACGCCGGCCGGATCATCGGGATGCTGGCCCGCCGCGGGTACCCCGTCGCGGACCGGATCGTGTTCAGTGAGACCATCACCCCGGCCGACCTGGAACGCCAGGTGGCGGCGCCGGGTGGCACCATCTACGGCACGTCGGCCAACGGCATCCGCAACGCGTTCCTCCGACCGCCCAACCGCGGGCCGGTGCAGGGCCTGTTCCTGGTCGGCGGGTCCACCCACCCCGGCGGCGGCCTGCCGCTGGTGGCCCAGTCGGCGAAGCTCGTGGCCATCCTGATCGGCCCAGCCTGACCCGACCCAGCCGACCGTGCGGCCGGACTGGCGAGCCGAGCCGGACGCCCCTGTCGAACGGCACCGGTATCGAACGGCGCCGGTCGAACCGGCACCGGCTGGCTGCGGCACGGGATACGGTCGGCAGCTATGACCGACTCGCTGGCCCGCGCCCGCGCGCTCCTGGCCAAGCATCCTGTGCTCGACGGGCACAACGACCTGCCGTGGGCGATGCGCCTGAAGGCGCGCTACGACATGGCCGTGATGGACCTTGCGGTCCACCAGCCCGGGGTGCACACCGACCTCGGGCGGCTGCGGGACGGCGGTGTCGGCGGCCAGTTCTGGTCGGTGTACGTGCCGTCCACACTGCAGGGTGAGCAGGCGGTCACCGCCACCCTGGAGCAGATCGACCATGTCCACCGGATGGTGGATCGCTACCCGGCCGACCTTGCCCTGGCCACCACCGCCGAGCAGGCCGAGCGGGCGATGGCGGCCGGCCGGATAGCCTCGCTGATGGGCGCCGAGGGCGGCCACTCCATCGACAGTTCGCTGGGCGCGCTGCGCATGCTGTGCCGGCTCGGGGTCCGCTACCTGACGCTGACCCATAACGACAACGTGCCGTGGGCCGACTCGGCCACCGACGAGCCGCGCGCCGGCGGGCTGTCGCGGTTCGGTGTGGAGGTGGTCCGGGAGATGAACCGGCTCGGCATGCTGGTGGACCTCTCGCACGTGTCGGCGGACACCATGCGGGCCGCGCTGCGGGTGACCGAGGCTCCGGTGCTGTTCAGCCACTCCAACGCCCGGGCGGTCTGCAGCACCCCGCGGAACGTGCCGGACGACGTGCTGGTCGAGCTGGCCGGCAATGGCGGAGTGTGCATGGCCACCTTCGTGCCGATGTTCGTCTCCCAGGCGCGCGCCGACTGGACCGAGGAGGCCAAGAAGGCCGCGGCGGCGGAGGGCGTGGACATCCGCAACCTGAGCGCCGTGTTCGACTTCCTCGGGCGGTACACGGTCGGCGACCCGCCCCCGCCGGTGGCCATGGCCGAGGTCGCCGACCAGATCGAGCACATCCGTGGAGTCGCCGGGGTGGACCACGTGGGGCTGGGCGGCGACTACGACGGGGTGGACAGCCTGCCGACCGGGCTGGAGGACGTCAGCGGCTACCCGCGGCTGGTTGCCGAGCTTGCCGACCGCGGCTGGTCCGATGCCGACCTGGGCAAGCTGGCCAACGGGAACGCGCTGCGGGTGCTGCGCGAGGCCGAGCACGCGGCGCTCCGGCTGCAGGCGCAGCGCGCCCCCTCGTTGGCCACGATCGACG
The DNA here is from genome assembly GCA_046724155.1 of Actinomycetota bacterium. Classification (GTDB taxonomy): domain Bacteria; phylum Actinomycetota; class Actinomycetes; order Mycobacteriales; family JACQDL01; genus JBKOWA01. The sequence goes on along the minus strand of JBKOWA010000407.1, from coordinate 1,056 downwards.
AGCTGGACGGCACCGCCCGCCCGGCCGAGACCGGCAGTAGTGCCGGCTGACGGCGCTCACGGCAGGTCGAGCTGGCCGCTCCCGGTGAAGGCGAAGTTCGGGTTGTGCGCCAGCTCCCACAGGTGCCCGTCGGGATCGGCGAAGTATCCGCTGTAGCCACCCCAGAACATCTTCTGCGGTGGCTTGACCACCATGGCGCCGGCCGCCTGCGCGGCCGCCATGGCGGCGTCGACCTCGGCCGGGCTGCCCAGGTTGATCGCCAGGGTCACGCCGCGGAACCCGGCGGGCTCCCCCACCGGACCGGGCTTCCCGGCCGGCACCCCGGCATCGGCGGCCAACTCGGCGTGGGGAAGCAGGCCGAGCGCCGAGTCGGCGGTGACGAACCAGGCGATCTGGTCGTTCGACGCGGTGGACTTGCGCCAGCCGAGGGCCTGGTAGAACGCGATGCTGGTGGCCAGGTCGCGCACCCCGAGGGTGACGATGCTGATCCGTGCAGGAATGGTCATGCCCGGCAGGCTAGCCGCAGGGTCCGACAATACGGCCCGGCCGGCGGGCGGGGGCGAGACGCACCCAGCCGTCGGGGCAGACAGTACGGCCCGGACGGCGGCGAGGCAGAGTTGCCCGAGGCCCACCACGGCGACCACCAGCCAGGCCGCCACGGCCCAGCCCACCGGGCCCCAGGTCAGCGGGCCCCAAGTCAGCGACGCCCAGGTCGGCGGGCCCCAGGTCATCAGGCCCCGGCCCACCGCATCGGGGCCGCCGACCGTCCCCGCCGCCACCAGCCCGCCGAACGCGAACAGCACCCTGGTCGGCCGCTCCGCCACGGTGACCGCCAGCACCCCGGCCGCGGCCCGCTCCCGCACGTACTCGTGCAGCCAGCCGACCCCCACCGCGGCGGCGCACAGCCAGCCCCGCGCACCGGCCAGCCACAGCGCCGTCCCGTAGGCCGCCTCGGTCAGCCGGTCCGCCACCGCGTCGGCCAGCGCGCCGAACCGGGTCTCCCGGCCGGCCAGCACCGCGACCGCCCCGTCCAGCGCGTCGAACCAGGCCGCCAGC
>JBKOWA010000058.1:0-3288 GCA_046724155.1 Actinomycetota bacterium | reverse complement strand
GGCTGTGGCTGCCCCGGAGGGCGGCCGCCGCCGTCGCGGTGCTCGGCGCCGCGGCGGCCACGGTGCTGGCCGTGCCGCTGGCGATCGACGCGGTCGGGCTGACCGAGCCGGTGCAGACCACGATCCTGCTCGCGCCCACCGGCAGCGTGCAGGTCACCGCAGGCACCCTGGTCGACCCGCTGGCCGGCGTGGTCGCGCTGATGGTCTGCTGCGTGGCGCTGGCGGTGCAGGTGTACTCGGTGGAGTACCTGCGGACGGACACCCGCTACCCGACCTACGCCGCGGAGGTGTCGCTGTTCACCGCCGCGATGCTGGTGGTGACGCTGTCCGGGGACCTGCTGGCGCTGATGGTCGGCTGGGAGGTCATGGGCCTGTGCTCGTACCTGCTGATCGGCCACTACCGTGACCTGCCCGAGGCGCCCGGGGCGGCGGTCAAGGCGTTCCTGGTGACCCGGGTCGGTGACGTCGGCTTCCTGCTCGGGGTGCTGTGGCTCGGGCAGCACGCCGGCACGTTCCGGATCACCGGCATCCTGGCCGCGGTGCCGACGATGCCGACCGGCGTGCTGACCGGCGCCACCCTGCTGCTCACGCTCGGGGTGGCCGGCAAGTCGGCGCAGTTCCCGCTGCACACCTGGCTGCCGGACGCGATGGCCGGCCCGACGCCGATCTCCGCGCTGATCCACGCCGCCACCATGGTGGCCGCCGGGATCTACCTGGTGCTGCGGCTGCACCCGGCCTTCGCCGCCGCGCCGGCCACCCTCGGCGTGCTCGCCGTGGTCGCCGCGGTGACCATGGTGCTCGGCGGGCTGGCCGCGCTCGGCCAGGACGACATCAAGCGGGTGCTGGCCTGGTCGACGGTCAGCCAGCTCGCCTACATGCTGGGCGCGGCCTCGGTCGGGGCGGTCACCGCGAGCGCCTTCCACCTGCTCACCCACGCGGCGTTCAAGGCGCTGCTGTTCCTGTGCGCCGGCGCCGTGCTGCACGCGGCGGGCACCGGGCTGATGACCCGGCTGGGCGGGCTGCGCCGGACGATGCCGGTGACGTTCGCCGCCACCGTGGTCGGCGCGCTGGCCCTGGTCGGCCTGCTGCCGCTGTCCGGCGGGTTCTCCAAGGAGACGATCCTGGACGGCGCGCTGCGCGCGGCCCGCGGCGAGGAGCCCGGGGTGGCCAGCTGGACCGGCTGGCTGGTGCTGCTGGCGGCGCTGCTGACCGTGCTGCTCACCGCGGCGTACGCCACCCGGCTGGTGCTGCGGGCCTTCCTCGGCGAGCCGCGCCGCCCGGGTGCGGGCGAGCCGGCCGGTGCCGGCGACGGGGCCGGCCCGATCACCCCGCACGAGCCCATCACCCCGCACGAGCCGGGGCCGCTGATGAGCGTGCCGGTGCTGCTGCTGGCCGTGGCGTCGCTCGGGCTGGGCGCGCTGCTGCTCGGCCCGCTGCCGGACTGGCTCGGCGGGGAGCTGCAGATCGGGGTGGGGCTGGCGGTGCTGTCGACGGCGCTGATCGTGCTCGGCGCGCTGCCGGTGTACCTGGCCTGGCGGCGCGACCCGGTGGCCGATCCGGTGCGGCTCCTGGGCGCGCGGGTCGCCGCGGCGCTGGCCCGCGGGCTGTACCTGGACGACGTGCAGGACGCGCTGGTGGTGCGGCCCGTGCTGCGGGCGGCCAGGGCGACGTCCATCGTGGACAAGGCCGTGGTGGACGGCGCGGTGGTGGAGACCGGCACCGAGTCCCAGCGGCTGGGCCGTAGCCTGGCCCGGCTGGAGGCGGGCAACGCCCAGCTGTACGCCACCGGCCTGGTGCTCGGCTCGGTGCTGCTGGCGCTCGCGGTGGTGGTGGCGCAGTGATGAGCGAGCGCGGAGCCGAGCGATGATACTGAGTTTGTTACTGGTGCCGCTGGTGGGTGCGGCGCTCGCGCCGCTGGTCCGGGGCGACCGGGCCGCGCGCTGGTTCGGGGTGGCGGTCACCGCGGCGGCGTTCGGCATCTCGCTGGCGCTGCTGCCCGGCCTGGACGGCCAGGTGCGATCCACTGTGGACGCCCGGCACGAGGTCGACTGGTCCTGGATCCCGGCGCTGGGGATCCGCTTCCACGTCGGGGTGGACGGGGTGAGCGCGCCGCTGGTCGTGCTCACCACGCTGCTCTGCCTGCTCTGCGCGGTCTACACGTTGACCTCGCTGCCGGCCCCCGGGCGGGCGCCGGCGTTCACCGGCCTGGTGCTGCTGACCGAGGTGGGCATGCTCGGCACCTTCGTGGCGCTGGACCTGGTGCTGTTCTTCGTGTTCTTCGAGGTCGTGCTGCTCCCGATGTACTTCCTGATCGCGGTCTGGGGCGGCCCGGAACCCGCCGCGGACGATGGCCTGGCGCTGGCGGGGCCGGGCGCTGCCGCCCGCCGGGCCGCCACCAAGTTCGTGCTGTACACGCTGCTCGGCTCGGTCCTGGTGCTGGTCGGGATCGTCACCGTGTACGCCAGCGCCGGCACGTTCGACATCGTGGAGCTGTCCCGCCGCGGCGGGTCCGGCATCGCGCACGGCACGCAGGTGGCTGCGTTCCTGGCGCTGTTCCTCGGCTTCGCGGTCAAGTCGCCGCTGTACCCGCTGCACACCTGGCTGCCGGACGCGCACACCGAGGCGCCCACCGTCGGCTCGGTGCTGCTGGCGGGGGTGCTGCTGAAGATGGGCACCTACGGGCTGGTGCGGGTCGCGCTGCCGGTGGTGCCGTCCGGGGCGCACTCGCTCGCCCCGGCGCTGGCCGTGCTCGCGGTGGCCGGCATCGTGGTCGGCTCGCTGTGCTGCCTGGCGCAGACCGACGCCAAGCGGCTGATCGCCTACTCCTCGGTGGGCCACATGGGCTTCGTGCTGCTCGGCATCGCCACCCTGACGCCGACCGGGATCAACGCCGCGCTGCTGGCCAACATCGCGCACGGCATCATCACCGGGCTGCTGTTCTTCCTGATCGGCGGCGTCAAGGACCGGTACCACACCGGCGACCTGCGGGTGCTCGGGTCGGGGCTGATGGCCCGGCTGCCGGTGCTCGGCGGGCTGTTCCTGCTGGCCTGCGTGGCCAGCCTCGGGCTGCCGGGGCTGGCCGGGTTCTGGGGTGAGGCGTTCGCTCTGCTGGCCGCGTTCCGGCCGGCCCCCGGGTTGCCGGGCGCGTTGTTCGGGGTGCTGCTGGCGGTGGCCGCGGTCGGCACCGCGCTGACCGCGGCGTACTTCCTGCGGCTGCTGCGCGCGCTGGTCACCGGTCCGGACGCGCCGCGGCCCGACCTCGCTGCGGCGGAGCGCGCCCTCCTGCCG
>JBKOWA010000144.1:0-9281 GCA_046724155.1 Actinomycetota bacterium | reverse complement strand
GACTTCCGGCGTACCGTGCGCGCGTCGCTGGGCACCGGCGGTGTGCCGCTGGTCACCCGGCACCGGCCCCGCGCCCCGCACAAGCCGGAGCTGGTCGTGCTGTGCGACGTCAGCGGGTCGGTGGCCGGTTTCGCGCACTTCACCCTGATGCTCACCGCCGCCCTGCGGGAGCAGTTCACCGCGGTGCGCGCGTTCGCGTTCATCGACAGCTGCGATGAGGTGACCGGGCTGTTCGCGCCCGGTGCCGACCTCATCGAGGCAACCGCCCGGATCGGCCGCGAGGCGCGCCTGGTCTGGTTCGACGGGCATTCCGACTACGGGCACGCGCTGGAGACGTTCATCGACCGCTGGCCGGACGCGGTGGGGCCGAAGACCAGCCTCCTGGTGCTCGGCGACGGCCGCACGAACTACCGGGATCCCGGGCTGCCCACGCTACGTCGGCTCGTCGGTGCCGCCCGGCACGCCTACTGGCTGAACCCGGAGCCGTACCGCCAGTGGGGCAGCGGCGACTCGGCGGCGACCAGGTACGCCGAGGTGATCGAGATGGTGGAGTGCCGCACCATCGCCCACCTGGCGGACTTCGTTACCCGGCTGGTGTGACGCAGGTCACATCGACGAATCAGGGTCGACCGGTGAGGCCTCCTCACAACAGACGGGTTGGCATGCTACCTGGCCTGATGGGAGGTCCCACCACGCCGGGTGGGTAGAGCGGCAGGCCAGCGCCGCGGGCTGGGCGGCAGCGACCGGTCTGCACGGGGAGACCGGTCGGTGCCATCCAGCACGGCCACCATCTCGACGCCCGACCTGGGGCCAACCGGATACCCGAGCGCGGCCGGCTCGGCCCGCACGCGGCGCACGCCGCAGGTTGCCCGCTCCGGCGCTCGAGCGGCACCCTGGGTATGCGCCCGATTCGGCTGGGTCTGTCCTCGACCGGGCAAGATCGGCGACGATAGACCGATGGGCAGCAACCGTGTTGGCGTGATGGGCGGAACCTTCGACCCGATCCACCACGGGCACCTGGTCGCAGCGAGTGAGGTGGCCGCGCTGTACCACCTGGACGAGGTGGTCTTCGTGCCGACGGGCAAGCCCTGGCAGAAGGCGGACGAGGAGGTCAGCCCGGCCGAACACCGGTACCTGATGACGGTGATCGCCACCGCGTCGAACCCGCATTTCTGGGTGAGCCGGGTGGATGTCGACCGGGACGGACCCACGTACACCATCGACACCTTGCGCGATCTTGCCGCCCGGTTCCCCGATGCCGAACTGTACTTCATCACCGGGGCCGACGCGCTGGGTCAGATCCTGTCCTGGAAGAACGCCGACGAACTGTTCCGGCTGGCGCACTTCATCGGCGTCACCCGTCCCGGGTACGACCTTTCCGACGCCCACCTGCCCGAGGACTCTGTCAGCCTGCTCGAGGTGCCGGCGATGGCCATCTCGTCCAGCGGCTGCCGCGAGCGGGTCCGGTCCGGGCTGCCGGTGTGGTATCTGGTGCCGGACGGCGTCGTGCAGTACATCAACAAGCATCGCCTGTACCGATCGTGAGAAGCTGGGCACCCTGAGCCGACCCTGCGAGGACTGAGCGTGACAGCATCCGAACGTGCCATCGAGCTGGCCATGGAGGCCGTGCAAGCCGCCGCCGACAAGCTCGCCCGCGACATCGCCGCCATTGACGTGAGCGAACACCTGGTGATCACCGATGTGTTCGTGCTCGCCTCGGCCGCCAACGAGCGGCAGGTGCAGGCGGTTGTGGACGCGATCGAGGAGAAGCTGCTGCGGTCGGGAGCCAAGCCGGTGCGCCGGGAGGGTGAGCGGGACGGCCGGTGGGTGCTGCTGGACTACGTGGATATCGTGGTGCACGTGCAGCACGCCGAGGAGCGGGTGTTCTACGCGCTGGACCGGCTGTGGAAGGACTGCCCGCTGATCCCGCTCCCGGAAGGCGTCAGCGCTGGGACGACGGGCCGGCCCTCCTGAGACTCGCCGGATGAACGCGCTGCGGGTGGTGCTGTGGCGGCACGGCCAGACGATCTGGAACGCCGAGCACCGGTACCAGGGCCATGCCGACATCCCGCTGGACGAGACCGGCCTGGCCCAGGCGCAGCGGGCTTCCCGGCTGCTCGCCGCGCTCGGTCCCCAGGCGATCGTCGCGTCCGACCTGTCCCGGGCGATGGAGACTGCGCAGGTGCTCGCCGACCTGAGCGGCATACCGCTGCGGCAGGACAAGCGGCTGCGGGAGCGCTCCGGCGGGGACTGGGAGGGGCTGACCAACGACGACATCAGAGACCGGTATCCGGAACAGTGGGCGCGCTGGGATCCACCGGGCGGCGAGTCCGAGCCGTCGGTGGGTGACCGGTTCGCGGCCGCGGTGACCGACGCGGTGGGTATCCTGCCCGCCGGCGGCACGCTGGTGATCGCCAGCCACGGCAGCGCCATCCGGGCCGGACTCGGCCGGCTGCTCGGCCTGCCGCAGGCGGCATGGCGGATGCTCGGTCCGGTGCAGAACTGTTCCTGGTCGGTGATCGCGCCGGCCCCGGACGGCTGGGATTACACCGGGTGGCGGTTGATGGAGCACAATGCCGGCACGTTGCCCGAACCGGTACTGTCCGACGACCGCTGAGGCCGGCATGGATGTCACCCCACGGCGGCCCTGGGAGCGGCTGCTGGGCGAGCACCGGATACTGGTGTTCGCCGATTCGCTGGCCTTCCACGGCCCGCGCCATGGCGAGCTGCTCACCGAGCCCCGGCTGTGGCCGAACGTGCTGGCCCGCGACCTGCCGGGGGCGGTCGACGTGGTCGCCCGGCTGGGGTGGACCGCACGGGACGTGTGGTGGGCGCTGACCAAGGACCCGTACGTGTACTCGGTTCTGCTGCCCCGCGCGAGCGCGGTGGTCCTCGCCGTCGGCGGGATGGACTACCTGCCTGCGCTGCTCCCCACCTACCTGCGGGAGGGCATCCCGTACCTGAGGCCCGACTGGTTGCGGAGCGCGGCCCGCACCGCCTACCGGGCCGCTCAGCCCTGGGCGGCCCGGCTGCATGGCGGCCGCTGGCGAACACTGCCGCAGGGCATGACCGATGCGTACCTGTCCCGCTGCGTGGCCGGGATCCGGTACTTCCGACCGGACACCGTGATCGTCGGGATGATCCCGCCACCCCACGACGCCCCGCTGTACGGCCGGGTGACCTCCGGGCACGCGCCGGCTGCCTCCGCGGCCCGTGCCTGGGGCCGGCGCGAGGACGTCCCCATGCTGGACACCTGGCCACTGGTGGCCGCCGAGCTGGCCGCCGGTCGCTGCAACGTCGATGGCATGCACTGGAGCTGGGCCGCACACGCCGCGGTCGGCAGCGGCTACGCCGAGCTGCTCCGCCCCCTGCTCAAGCCCCGTTGACCGGCCGCGCCCGGCTGCCGGTGGCGGTGGCCCCGTCGTGACCGGTCCGCCGCTGGTTCCACCGCTGCGGGGCGCGGGCCGGACGGCTGCCCGCCACGGTCGCGTCTGTACAGATTTGTCCCGCAATGGGTTGGCGCTATCATCGTAGCCATGAACTTCGGCCACACCCTGGTCCTTACCGGGCCGCGCTGACCATCGCAGCACCGTCAGCGCGGCAGGCCCTTGCGGATCGCGAGGGCCGCTTTTCTTTTCCGGGCGCAGGAGCAGACAAGGAGTTTGGACGCGATGACGGACCAGGCCGCGGTGCCGCCGCACCGCTACACCGCCACGGTGGCGAACGAGGTCGAACGGCGCTGGCAGGACCGCTGGGACGCGGAGGGCACGTTCCACACCCCCAACCCGGTCGGACCGCTGAGCGCCGGGTTCGACGAGATGGCCGGACGGCCGAAGTTCTACGTGAACGACATGTTCCCGTATCCCTCGGGTGAGGGGCTGCACGTGGGCCACCCGCTGGGCTACATCGGCACCGACGTCTACGCGCGGTACCTGCGGATGACCGGGCACAACGTGCTGCACACGATCGGCTTCGACGCCTTCGGGCTGCCCGCAGAGCAGTATGCGGTGGAGACCGGGACCCACCCGCGGGCCACCACGGAGCAGAACGTGGCCAAGTACCGCGCCCAGCTGCGCCGGCTGGGGTTGGGTCACGACCGGCGGCGGGCCGTCGCCACCACCGATGTCGAGTACTACCGCTGGACGCAGTGGATCTTCCTGAAGATTTTCAACTCCTGGTTCGACCCGCAGGAGCAGCGGGCTCGGCCCATCGGGGAACTGGAGACCGAGTACGCCGAGGGCAGCCGGGCCACCGGCGACGGCCGCCCGTGGTCGGAGCTGACCCGGGTGGAGCGCCGCCGGATCATCGACGGTCACCGGCTGGTGTACCTGCACGAGGCGCCGGTGAACTGGTGCCCAGGGCTGGGCACCGTACTGGCCAACGAGGAGGTGACGCCCGACGGTCGGAGCGAGCGCGGCAACTACCCGGTGTTCCGGCGTCCGCTGAAGCAGTGGATGATGCGGATCACCGCCTACGCGGATCGGCTGATCGACGACCTGGACCGGATGGACTGGCCGGAGTCGGTCAAGCTGATGCAGCGGAACTGGATCGGTCGCTCCACGGGTGCCACCATCCGGTTCCCCTCCCCGGCAGGGCCGATCGAGGTGTTCACCACCCGGCCTGACACCGTCTTCGGGGCGACCTACCTGGTGCTGGCGCCGGAGCATCCGACGGTCGGGCCCCTGACCGCTGCGGCGTGGCCGGACGACGTCCGACCACAGTGGACCGGCGACGCGCGCGGTCCGGGCGAGGCCGTGGCGGCCTACCAGCGCCAGACCGCCCAGCGTTCCGAGCTGGACCGGCAGGCCGGCGACCGCACGAAGACGGGTGTCTTCATCGGCAGCTACGCGACCAACCCCGCCAACGGCGCGCAGATCCCGATCTTCATCGCGGACTACGTCCTGACCGGCTACGGGACCGGGGCGATCATGGCGGTCCCGGGGCAGGACGAGCGGGACTGGGAGTTCGCCGAGATCTTCGACCTGCCCATCGTGCGGACCGTGCAGCCGCCGGAGGACTTCGAGGGCAAGGCGTACGTGGGCGAGGGGCCGGCGGTCAACTCCACGAACGCCGCGGGGTTCAGCCTGGACGGCTTGGGCATCGCGGCAGCCAAGGAACGGATCGTCTCCTGGCTGGAGGAGCACGGGCACGGCGAGGCCAGGACGACGTACAAGCTGCGGGACTGGTTGTTCTCGCGCCAGCGGTACTGGGGCGAGCCGTTCCCCATCGTGTATGACGAGGACGGGCTGCCGCTGGCGGTGCCGGAGTCTGCGCTGCCGGTGGAGCTGCCCGACATCGACGACTTCGCGCCCCGCGCCTATGACCCCGACGACGCGGAGTCCGACGTGGAGACTCCGCTGTCGCGGGCGAAGGAGTGGGCGGAGGTCGAGCTGGACCTGGGCGACGGGCCGCGCAAGTACCGCCGGGAGACGAACACCATGCCGCAGTGGGCCGGCTCCTGCTGGTACGAGATCCGGTACATCGACCCGGAGAACGCCGAGCGGTTCGTCGACCCGGAGAACGAGCGGTACTGGATGGGTCCGACCGAGCCCGGCGATGTCGGTGGGGTCGACCTGTACGTCGGCGGCGTGGAGCATGCCGTGCTGCACCTGCTGTATGCGCGGTTCTGGCAGAAGGTGCTGTACGACCTGGGGTACGTGTCCGCGGAGGAGCCCTTCCGGCGGCTGTTCAACCAGGGGTACGTGCAGGCCTACGCGTACACCGACGACCGGGGTGTGTACGTCCCGGCGGCGAAGGTCGAGGAGCGCGACGAAGAGTACTGGTACGAGGGCAAGCGGGTCCGCAGAGAGTACGGCAAGATGGGCAAGTCGCTGAAGAACTCGGTGACCCCCGATGAGATGTGCGCCGAGTACGGTGCTGACACGCTGCGGCTGTACGAGATGTTCACCGGCCCCCTGGAGCAGTCTCGGCCGTGGGACACCAAGGCCGTGGTCGGGTCGCACCGGCTGCTGCAGCGGATCTGGCGCAATATCGTCAATGAGGAGACCGGAGCACTGCGGGTATCCGACGCCGCCGCCGATGAGCAGACCCGGCGCCTGCTGCACCGGACCATCGCCTCGGCCCGCGACGGCTTCGAGTCGCTGCGGTTCAACACCTCGATCGCCCGCATCACCGAGCTGAACAACCGGATCGTGCAGGCATGGCCGGACGGCGGTGCTCCCCGGGAGGTGATCGAGCCGCTGGTTCTGCTGGTGGCGCCGCTGGCTCCGCACGTGGCGGAGGAGCTGTGGGCGAGGCTGGGTCACACCGAGTCTCTGGCCTGGCAGGCCTTCCCGACCGCGGAACCCGCGTACCTGGTGGCCGAGACCATCGAGCTGCCGGTGCAGGTCAACGGCAAGCTGCGCTCCCGGATCACGGTGCCGGCCGAAGCCGACCAGGCGGCCGTGGAGGCCGCGGCCCGCGCGGACGAGAAGGTGGCTGCACACCTGGTAGGCAGGTCGGTGCGCAAGGTGATCCTGGTGCCAGGACGGCTGGTCAACTTCGTCGTCGGCTGAGACGCACTGCCGGCTGTGGGCCGACCGGCCCGCGAGACCGACGTTAGATTGCTCACCATGGGCCGGCGCATCGTGGTGGTGACTGACTCGACGGCGTCCCTGCCGGCTGGAGTTGCCGAGGAGCTCGGCGTTCAGGTGGTGCCGCTGTACGTCGTGCTGAATGGCGTGCCCGGTGTCGAGGGCGGGGTGTCGCCGGCCGATGTCGCGCGGGCGCTGTCCGACCGGCGCGGGACCGTGCAGACCTCGCGTGCGCTCCCCGAGGATTTCGTCGCCGTGTTCCGGTCGGCGTTCGACCGCGGCGCGCCCGGGGTGGTCGCGGTGCTGATGTCCGGCGCCCTGTCCGGTACGTACGAGTCCGCGGTGCTCGCCGCGCAGCAGTGCCGCGGCGAACCGCAGGCCCGGGTGGTGGACTCCCGGTCGACGGCCATGGGCTTGGGCTTCGCGGTGATCGCGGCGGCCGAGGCGGCCCGCGACGGTGGCTCGTTGGACGAGGTGCACGACGCGGCCGTGCAGACCGTGGCCCGCACGACGGCTCTGTTCTCTATCGACACTCTTGAGCACTTGCGCCGCGGTGGGCGCGTCGGGACGGCGCAGGCGCTGCTGGGCACTGCCTTGTCGGTGAAGCCGATACTCAGCGTGGCGGAGGGCTCGATAGTTCTCAAGGAGAAGGTGCGCACCTCGAGCCGCGCCCTCGCACGACTGGAAGCGCTGGCGGCCGAGGCGGCGGATGAATACACGGTGGACATCGCGGTTCACCACTTGGCCGCCGAGGACAGGGCGGGAGTGCTGGCCGCCCGCCTGAAGGATCGGCTGCCGCGGCTGAACCGGCTGTACGTCTCTGAGCTTGGGGCGACGATCGGAGCTCACGTCGGCCCCGGCGTGCTGGGGGTCGTCGTCGCCCGGCGATGAGCCGTGGTAGGGCATGTCACCTCCCCGTATCTCCGTGGCCGTGGCGGCAGTGGCCGACGTGGCCTTGACCGGTCGCACAGCGGGCGAGGTTAGTGCTCGGCGGCGAAGTTGGCATCTCGCTGTCCACAGGCTTGGGGGTTATCCACAGACCGGCGGTTGGGGCTCGTGCAGCCGGTACGGCGGCTCCTAGCGTCGCGGCGTGCTGCCGATCTCGCTCCGAACATCCACCGGCCGTGACACCGAGCTGGCTCGGGCGCGGCTGGCCTGGATTTCCCGGCCGGCCGGGCGACCGACCGGCTCACCATTCGATGCCGGGACGTGGTCCGCGAGCGTACCGTGGGCGACCGGCTCGGTAGCGGCGCAGCCGGACGGCATGGCGGCCGAGCTGCGCCGGGAGGCTCCGACGGAGCTGGCGGGCCAGCAGGATGCCGATTCGACGGCTGCAGCCACGCCGACGGCTCCCGGCGCACCGAACGGCCCTCGATGGCTGCCGGCGTGGCTACGGGGTGCCCAGTTGGTGGCGCCGCGGCAGGCAGCGGTGGGTCTCATCGCAGCCGCGCTGCTGTCCGCTCTGCTGACGGCGGGTGGGCTGTGGCTCATGCGGCCGCGTGCCTCTGTCGTCGGCCCGCCGCCATTGATCGAGCAGCCTGCCAGGGTGGACAAACCATCTGGCGGCGCGGGACCGGCATCCGCTGAGCCGACCGCGTCGGCGCGTCCGCTCGTGTTGGCGGTCGTCGGCCGCGTACGCCATCCGGGACTCGTCAGCGTGCCGCCGGGCTCCCGGGTGATCGACGCGGTGAAGGCCGCCGGCGGCCCGCTGCCGGGCACTGATCTCGCTTTGCTCAACCTTGCTCGCAAGGTGGTCGACGGCGAGCAGATCGTGGTCGGAGCTCCGGCGCAGGCAGGGCCCGGTGGCGCTTCCTCAGCGGGATCGGCAGCCAGTGGCGGCCCGGCGACTCCGCTGAACCTCAACTCGGCCAGCCTTGATGAGCTTGACTCACTGCCCGGGGTCGGGCCGGTGATCGCGCAGCGGATCCTGGACTGGCGAACCTCCCATGGCGGCTTCACCAGCGTTGAGCAGCTACAGAACGTGTCCGGCATCGGGGACCACACGATGGAACGCCTGCGGGAGCTGGTGACGGTGTGACCGGGACCGTACCGGTCGCGCCGGCTCCCCTGGACTTCCGGCTGGTCCTACCGGCGGTGGCGGTCTGGGTGGCCTCTTACCTCGCACTGGGCTGGCGCGCGGCCAGCTCATGCCGGATCGCGGCGGCCCTTCTGCTGCTTGCTCTCGTCGGTCTCGCGCTACGCCAAGGCTGGGGGAGGGTACTCGCCGCGGCCGCCGGCTGCGCGGCAGCAGCCCTACTGGTGACCGGCCTGCGAGTCGCCGCACGCGACGGTTCACCGCTGGCCGGGTTGGCCCGGGAACGCGTTCCGGCGGACATCCAGCTCACGGTCCAGGACGACCCTCGGCCGTTGCCGGTGCGGGGCACCGGCGGAGGCGGACCGGAGGTCCTGGTGGCTGCCCGGGCCGACCAGGTGACGGTCGGTGAGCGGACGTGGCGGCTTTCCGCGCGGGTGCTGGTCTTCGGCGCCGCAGACGGCTGGGGGGCGCTGCTGCCCAGCCAGCGGGTGCGGGCGCACGGCCGGCTCGGCCCACCCCTGGGCGGCGACCTGACGGTGGCGGTCCTCTCCTCGCGCGGGCCGCCGGACGAAGTGGGGCCGCCGTCCTGGGTGCAGGGCGCTGCGGGCCGCCTGCGGACCGGGCTGCGTCGTGCGGCGGACGGTCTGCCCGGGGGCGCCGCCGGGTTGCTGCCGGGGCTCGTGGTCGGCGACACGTCGACCATGGACCCGGTG
>JBKOWA010000559.1:0-5128 GCA_046724155.1 Actinomycetota bacterium | reverse complement strand
GGTCCGAGCTGGCACCCCGGCTGCCCGGTCGGCCCGGACCGGCTGCGGCTGCTCCGGGTGCGGTACGCCGGGTTCGACGGCGCCGCGCACGACGGCGCGCTGGTGGTCGCCGCCGGCCTGACCGGTGAGGCGGCCGCGATCTTCGCCGAGCTGTACCGGATACGGTTCCCGATCCGGCAGCTGCGGACGGTGGACGCGTTCGGCGGCAGCGACACCGCCTCGATGGCGGCCGACAACACCTCGGCGTTCAACTGCCGGGCGGCCACCGGCGGCACCGCGTGGTCGGCGCACGCGTACGGCCGGGCCCTCGACGTCAACCCGCGGGAGAACCCGTACCTGTCCGGCCGTACCGTCCTGCCGCCCGGCGGTCGCACCGACCGGTCCCGCGCCGCACCGGGAATGGTGACCCCGGCCGTGGTGGCGGCGTTCGCCCGGCGCGGCTGGACCTGGGGCGGCACCTGGACCGGCCCGGTCGACTACCAGCACTTCGAGCGCGGCTGACCCCGCCGGGCACCGCTCACCCAACTCCGGAGGTAGGCGTCCACGGTGATTTGGGTACGAGTCCGAGGGCGATCGGTCGCCCTGCGGGAGCGGTGCTTGTGCGCGTGTCGGCCGGGTCGCGAGTTGTCGGCAGGCCTAACGCGGTCGCATCTGGTCGATCACCTGGCGGACGGCGGCGGGCAGGTTCGGGTCGTCCAGCCGGTGAGTGGTGCCCTCCCGCCACCCCTCGACCCGCCGGATCTCCTGCGCGAACGTGGTGAGCTGGTCCTGGTTCAGGGCGTCCACGTAGGCGTCGGTGCCGACGCCCATCGCCCGGGCCACCGCCGCCGCGTACCCGGCCGGGTCGTTGCGGTCACCGGCCGGGGCGTAGCGGCTCATCGCGGCCGCCACGGTGACGTGGCCGTATCCCTGCAGCACCTGGCCGATCGCCGCCATGCCGGTCTGCTCGTCGGGGAAGACCGCGAAGGTGCCGTGCCCGCCGTGCACCCGGACGCCGGGCACCGCGCCGTACCGGACGCCATTGCGGATGTTGCCGGGGTTCCGGGCCCGCCAGGACACCGAGCCGCCGGACCGCACCTCGTCGTCGAAGATCACGTACCGCCGGCCGTTCGCGGTGACCTCCCGGGCGACCGCGGCCTGCACGGCCTGCGGCGCCGGCGCCTGCGCGACCGCCCGGGTGGCTGCGGTGGTGGCCAGCGCCGCCCCGCCGATGGTGCCGCCGACCTGCCGGCCGCCGTCGGCGTTGGCCTGCGCGACCCGGACACCGTTCGGGTTGGTGCCGTCCGCGGACATCCCGCGCCAGTCCGCCGTGGTGACGTCCTGGCTGACGACGGACCCGTCGGTGCCGGCCCCTCCGGTCGCGGCGAGCAGCCCGTCCACCTCGGGCCGGGTGTCGGGGGCGGTGGGCGGCCCGACCTGGTATGACGCCGGCTGGACGGCCGGCTGCCGGTTGCCCAACGTGGCGTTCGGGTCGGTCGGGTTGGTGGCCGCCGGGGCCCGGCTGCCCCCGAAGTCCTTGACCAGCTGGCCGACCGCCAGCGTGCCGATCGCACCGGCGGCGGTCAGGTCGGCGGTGGTCGCGGCGGTCAGCGCCGCCCGGATCTGCACGTCCACCACCGCCTTCAGCGCCTGCAGCCGGGGCAGCTCCGCCACGCACGCCGGCCAGGAGTAGGCCCAGGGCGGGATGACCGTCTGGCCGTCCGGGGTCATGATCAACGGCCCGGTCAGCGCTTCCGCCACCGCGGCCCGCAACGCGGTCTGGGCGGCGGTCAGCGCGGTGCCGAGCGTGGTGAGCGCGGTGCCCGCGGAGTTGGTCTCCTGGCCGCCGGCCTGCAGGCCCTTGCCGAGGGTGTTCGCCCGGTCCAGCGCCTGCCGCTGGGCGGCCCCGGACCACTGCGTGGTGCCGGAGATGACCCGGGTGGCCTGCCGGAAGATGCCCTCCACCCGGCCGAAGCCCTCGGCCATCCGCCGGTAGGTCTGCCCGGCCTCGGTGAACCGCTGCGGCTGGCAGGCCATCAGCTGCTGGAAGGAGACCATCTCAGACCTCCTGGACGTGCGCCGTGAGCGTTCCGACCTGGCGGCCGGCGGTGGCGGCGTCCTGCTGCACGACGGCCAGCAGCACCGACCCGCCCTGCAGCACCGGCTGGTTCGCGGCGGCCTGCGTGCCGGCCGCCGTCCTGATCGCGTCCTCGGTGCCGGCGTAGCTGCGGGCGGCGCCGCCGAGGGCCTGCCCGTGCGCGTCCAGCTGGGAGCCCAGGTTTTTCAGCGCGGCGAGCTGGGCGACGGTCAGCGCGGCCAGCGCCGGCACGGTGAGGAAGCCCATATTGCCGGTGCCGGCGGCCTGGACCAGCGCCGCGCCGGACGAGACGATGTTGGCGACGTCGGTGGCCAGGGTGAGCGCCTGCTGGCCGACCTGCCTGATGCTGTCCGGCACCGCGACGATGTTGCCGACCGCAGCGCCGGCCCCAATGCCGGCCGCGGTGCCGGCTGCAGTGCTCACCGCCTGGTCGACGGTCCTGGTGGCCGAGGTGCCGGATGCAGTGCTCACCGCCTGGTCGACGGTCCTGGTGGTCGCGTCCTGGCCAGCCTGCTGTAGTACGCCGGTCGCTTGATCACTCGCCACCGTGGCCCCCTGTAGACGACCGCGTCCGTTTTGCGCCCTAAGAACCTATCACCCCAAATGCTCGAAAACTAGCTAAACACGCCAACCTCGTCAACGTTCACGATATTCTGAAGATTCGGAATGTTCTGAACATCAAGTTGATTCAGGAGATTCGGAAGATTCAAAAGATTCAGAACGAGGACGGATGTCGTGCCGGAGAGCTCGGGGAGCTCGGGATCGCTGTGCCCTGGTAACGCAGCACGTTCTCCACGGAGGGGAGAGTTACTTCTTGGTGGGCTCCTCGGCCGTGGTGGACAGCGCCGCGATGAACGCCTCCTGCGGCACCTCGACCCGGCCCACCATCTTCATCCGGCGCTTGCCTTCCTTCTGCTTCTCCAGCAGCTTCCGCTTGCGGGTGATGTCGCCGCCGTAGCACTTGGCCAGCACGTCCTTGCGCAGCGCCCGGATGGTCTCCCGGGCGATCACCCGGGAGCCGACCGCGGCCTGGATCGGCACCTCGAACTGCTGCCGCGGGATCAGCTTGCGCAGCTTGGCGGTGAGCTGGACGCCGTACGCGTACGCCTTGTCCTTGTGCACGATCGCGGAGAACGCGTCCACCGGCTCGCCCTGCAGCAGGATGTCCACCTTGACGAGGTCCGCCTCGGCCTCGCCGGCGGCCTCGTAGTCCAGCGAGGCGTACCCGCGGGTCTTGGACTTCAGGTTGTCGAAGAAGTCGAAGATGATCTCCGCGAGCGGCAGCGTATAGCGCAGCTCGACCCGGGACTCCGACAGGTAGTCCATCCCGTTGAGCGTGCCGCGCCGGCTCTGGCAGAGCTCCATGATCGCGCCGATGTACTCCGCCGGCGCGATCACCATGGCCTTGACCACCGGCTCGAAGACCTGGGCCACCTTGCCGGTCGGCCAGTCGCTGGGGTTGGTCACCACCACCTCGGTGCCGTCCTCCTCGACCACCCGGTAGACCACGTTCGGCGCGGTCGAGATCAGGTCCAGGCCGCCCTCGCGCTCCAGCCGCTCGCGCACGATCTCCAGGTGCAGCAGGCCGAGGAAGCCGCAGCGGAAGCCGAAGCCGAGCGCCGCCGAGGTCTCCGGCTCGTACACCAGCGCGGCGTCGTTGAGCCGCAGCTTGTCCAGGGCGTCGCGCAGCAGCGGGAAGTCCGAGCCGTCGATCGGGTACAGCCCGGAGTAGACCATCGGCTTGGGGTCCCGGTACCCGGACAGCGCCTGGCCGGCGGGCTTGGCCGCGTCGGTGACCGTGTCGCCGACCCGGGACTGGCGGACGTCCTTCACGCCGGTGATCAGGTAGCCGACCTCGCCGACCCCGAGGCTGGCGGTCGGCTTCGGCTCCGGGGAGATCACGCCGACCTCGAGCAGCTCGTGCACCGCGCCGGTGGACATCATCCGGACCCGCTGCCGGCTGCTGATCCGGCCGTCGATCATCCGGACGTAGGTGACCACGCCGCGGTAGGTGTCGTACACCGAGTCGAAGATCAGCGCGCGGGCCGGCGCGGCCGGGTCGCCCACCGGGGCGGGCACCTCGCGCACGACGGTGTTGAGCAGCTCGGCCACGCCCGCGCCGGTCTTGGCGCTGACCCGCAGCACCCCGCCCGGGTCGCAGCCGATGATGTGCGCGATCTCCGCGGCGTACCGCTCGGGCTGCGCCGCCGGCAGGTCGATCTTGTTCAGCACCGGGATGACGTGCAGGTCGTTCTCCAGCGCCAGGTACAGGTTGGCCAGGGTCTGCGCCTCGATGCCCTGCGCCGCGTCGACCAGCAGCACCGCGCCCTCGCAGGCGGCCAGCGACCGGGACACCTCGTAGCTGAAGTCCACGTGGCCGGGCGTGTCGATCAGGTGCAGCACGTAGTCCCGGCCGTCCTCGGCCTGCCACGGCATCCGCACGCTCTGCGCCTTGATGGTGATCCCGCGCTCGCGCTCGATGTCCATCCGGTCCAGGTACTGCGCCCGCATCTGGCGACCCTCGACCACGCCGGTCAGCTGCAGCATCCGGTCGGCCAGGGTGGACTTGCCGTGGTCGATGTGGGCGATGATGCAGAAGTTCCGGATCATGGCCGGGTCGGTCAACGCGGTCACCTGGCCGCCTCTCCGGCGCTCGCTGCGGGCGCGGGAGGAGGTGCCGGTCGGTTCGCTCGCACGTCGTTCACGCAGGCCAATCGTCGCGTCGGAGTTCCCACACCATGTTCGCATGCCGGGGCTGGCCGGCCCTGCAACACCGCCGCCGCCCCCAGGAGCCGAAACGCATCGCCTCCTGACCGGGCGCGACCCGAGCACACCGCGACAACCAGCACGCCGTCGTCGTCCCGATACGCATCCCCACCCGACCCGAGCACACATCCGAGCGCCCGACCCGGCCCCGGATGGCGCCGACCGGCTGATGCCCGCCACGGTGGGCAGCCGGCCCCCCGGCCGTGCAGGCAGCGCAGCCCGGCCGTGCAGGCAGCGCAGCCCGGCCGTGCGGCCGCCGGGCTGGCGGGTTGTTCGGGCCGGGGC
>JBKOWA010000047.1:0-2299 GCA_046724155.1 Actinomycetota bacterium | reverse complement strand
GCCGGGGACCCGTCCGGTGCCACCGCCAGCCCGCCGGCCGCAGCCCGGCCGACCCCGCGCCGGCCGAAACCCCGCCAGCCGGAACCCGAGCCGTCACCCATCCGGGCCGAGGAGTTCGCCCCGCCGGACGGCGACTACACGCTGCCATCGCCGAACCTGCTCGCCAAGGGCGGGCCGGGCAAGGCCCGCAGCCGGGCCAACGACCTGGTGATCGCCGCGCTGCAGGAGGTCTTCGCCCAGTTCAACGTCGACGCCCAGGTCACCGGCTTCACCCGGGGCCCGACGGTGACCCGGTACGAGGTCGAGCTCGGGCCCGGCGTGAAGGTCGAGCGGATCTCCAACCTCTCGCGCAACATCGCGTACGCGGTGAAGTCCGCGGACGTGCGGATCATCAGCCCGATCCCGGGCAAGAGCGCGGTGGGCGTGGAGATCCCGAACACCGACCGGGAGAACGTGCTGCTCGGCGACGTGCTGCGCTCGCACGCGGCCACCGGCGACCCGCATCCGATGCTGGTGGCGATCGGCAAGGACATCGAGGGCGGGTTCGTGGTGGCGAACCTGACCCGGATGCCGCACATCCTGATCGCCGGGGCCACCGGTGCCGGCAAGTCCAGCTGCATCAACGCGTTGATCACCTCGGTGCTGTCCCGGGCCGTCCCAGACCAGGTCCGGATGGTGCTGATCGACCCGAAACGGGTGGAGCTGTCGGCCTACCAGGGCATCCCGCACCTGGTCACGCCGATCATCACCAACCCGAAGAAGGCCGCGGACGCGCTGGCCTGGGTGGTCAAGGAGATGGACGACCGCTACTCCGACATGGAGGCCAGCGGGGTCCGGCACGTCGACGACTTCAACCGCAAGGTGCGCAAGGGCGAGATCACCGCGCCGCCGGGCAGCGAGCGGGTCTACCGCCCGTACCCGTACCTGCTGGTCATCGTCGACGAGCTGGCCGACCTGATGATGGTGGCGCCGCGGGACGTCGAGGACGCGGTGGTCCGCATCACCCAGCTCGCCCGCGCCGCCGGCATCCACCTGGTGCTCGCCACCCAGCGGCCGAGCGTGGACGTGGTCACCGGGCTGATCAAGGCCAACGTGCCGAGCCGGCTGGCGTTCTCCACCGCGAGCCTGGCCGACTCCCGGGTCATCCTGGACCAGCCGGGCGCGGAGAAGCTGATCGGCCGCGGCGACGGCCTGTTCCTGCCGATGGGGGCCAGCAAGCCGCAGCGCATCCAGGGCGCGTACGTCTCCGACGGCGAGATCGCCGCCCTGGTGGCGCACTGCACGGCGCAGGCCCAGCCCGCCTACCGGGAGGACGTGGCCGCGCCGCAGCAGGGCAAGAAGGAGGTCGACGAGGACGTCGGAGACGACCTTGACCTGCTCTGCCAGGCCGCCGAGCTGGTGGTGTCGACCCAGTTCGGCTCGACCTCGATGCTGCAGCGCAAGCTGCGGGTCGGGTTCGCCAAGGCGGGCCGGCTGATGGACCTGATGGAGAGTCGCGGCATCGTCGGCCCGTCCGAGGGCTCCAAGGCGCGCGAGGTGCTGGTCAACCCGGAGGAACTCGAGGGCGTCCTCCACACGTTGCGCGGGCAGGGCTGATGCTCGACCGTGCGACTGTTCGTTTTGGCCCGGTGCGTCCGCCATCCCTAGACTGAACGCATCCGTCTGCCGTAGCCGCCTTCCGCCAACTCGCGCCTGGAAGGGTCACCGCCGTGACCGATGACGTCCACCCGACCGGCCCAGGCGGCGTGTCGCCGCCGGGCGACCCAGCGGCTGACGGCCCGACCCCGGGAGCCGTGCTGGCGGCCAGCCGGCAGCGAGCCGGCCTGTCGGTCGAGGACGTCGCCGCGGCCACCCGGATCCGGTCCACCCTGGTCCGGGCCATCGAACGGGACGACTTCGAGCGGTGCGGCGGCGAGGTGTACGCCCGCGGTCGCATCCGGGCCATCGCGCACCTGGTCGGTGCCGATGCCGAGCGGCTGGTCGCGGATTTCAACCGGCGGTACGGGCAGCAGCCGCCGAGGCTGACCGTGGCCCCCGTCAGCACGCTGAGCGAACCGGTCCGCGAGGTCACCCGGAAGGCCACCCGGGCCGCGCCCCGGTGGCCCAGCGTGGCGATCGCGGTACTGGCGCTGATCGTCGTGCTGCTCGCGGTGAGCTGGATCGTCGGCCGGGGCGACAATCCGAACACGCCGGCCCAGGCCGGCGGCACGGCGGCACCCGCCGCGGAGCCGAGCAGCACGGTGCCGACCAGCGCGCCGGCGACGACCCCCCCGCCGACCACCAGCGCGCCGGCGCTGCC
>JBKOWA010000212.1:0-3644 GCA_046724155.1 Actinomycetota bacterium | reverse complement strand
TGGTAGGCCAGCCAGGGCGCGGCGGCCACCGAGCCGGCCACGGCGGCCGCCCAGGCCGCGGCCAACGCCGGCCGCAGCCGCGCGGACGCAGCCCCGACCAGGGCGGCGGTGGCGACCAGCAGGCAGCCGGCGCCCACTCCGTGCAGCACCCGAGCCAGGTCGATGTCCCCCACCGAGTCCGCGCTCTGGCCGCGCCAGTGCCCCAGCGCGACCGCGAACAGCCCGCCCAGCAGCACGACCCAGGGCGGCAGCGCCCGAGCCAGCCAGGCCGCCAGCGGCGCGGCCAGGCAGGCCGCCGCCCCGGCAAGCACCAGCATCCGGCCAAGCTGGTCGGCGTTCACCGGCAGCCGCAGGTCGGCCAGCATGCCGGGCAGCACCGGCGACAGCCGGTCCACCAGCACCACCAGCGCCAGCGGAACCGCGGACAGGATCACCAGCAGCGAACACAGCGTGGACAGGCCAGGCCGGGCATGCGCCACCGGCTCCGGCGGCCCAGACACCGGGTCGCCGACCTCCATCGTCTCGATCATCACTCCTCCGGCGACGCCCACCCCAGCGGGTTGGACGCAACCCCGGCCGGCACGGTACGGGGGGTCGCGGGTTACTGGCAACCCCCAGTTCGGCTGCAGCCAGCAGGGGGAAGGGGTGGAAACCCGCGTACCCGCCGGAGCCGGGCGGTGGGCCGGATAGGCTTCTCCCTGGATCGGCTGAGCACGCCCGAGGAGGACCGCGTTGCCCACCACGAAGCAGCGGCGGCAGACCGCCCGCCGCCGCCTTGAGCGTCAGCTCGCCCGGCGCGCCGAGCAGGCCAAGCGCCGCCGGCTCCGCACCCAGATCATCGGTGCGGTGCTGGGGGTGCTGGCCGTGGGTGGCGGGACGTGGCTGGTGGCGGCCAAGGTGAATAACACCCCGGCGAAGCCGGCCGCGCAGCCATCTGCGTCGGCGACGCCGACCAGCAGCGCCCCGAAGGCCGCGCCGATCCCCACCGCGACGTTCGCGAAGAACAAGCGGGCCGCGGCGAAGACGTCCGGACCGTGCCGGTACGCCGAGACCAGCCAGACCGTGGCCTCGCCGTACACCAAGGACGTCGGCCTGCCGCCGGACCCGACGAGCACCCCGAAGACGGCCGGCAGCCTCGCCCTGACCACCAACCAGGGCGCCGTCACCGTCAAGCTGGACGCGGCCAAGGCGCCGTGCACCGTGCAGAGCTTCGACTACCTGGCCGGCAAGAAGTTCTTCGACGACACCTACTGCCACCGGCTGACCACCAGCCAGGCCCTCAGCGTGCTGCAGTGCGGCGACCCCTCCGGCACCGGCCAGGGCGGGCCGACGTACCAGATCAAGGACGAGGGCCTGAAGGGCGCCACCTACAAGCGCGGCACCGTGGCGATGGCCAACAGCGGGCCGAACACCAACGGCAGCCAGTTCTTCCTGGTGTACCGCGACTCGCAGCTGCCGCCCAACTACAGCCCGATCGGCACGATCACCACCGGCCTGAACGTGCTGGACAAGGTCGCCGCGGCCGGCAGCGACAACAGCGGCGGCACCGGCGACGGCAAGCCCGTCCTCGGCGTCACCCTCCAGACCGTACGGATCGCCTGACCCCGGGCACCGAAGGGTGCTGCGGGGCGGACGTTAGGAGGCGGAGGACACCCGGTAGACGTCGTACACGCCGTCGACGCTGCGGATGGTGCGCAGCACGTGTCCGAGGTGCATCGGGTCGCCGAGCTCGAAGGTGAACCGGCTGATCGCCACCCGGTCGCGGTTGGTGGTGACCGTGGCGGACAGGATGTTCACCCGCTCGTCCGACAGCACCCGGGTCATGTCGGACAGCAGCCGGTGCCGGTCCAGCGCCTCGACCTGGATGGCGACCCGGAACACCGAGTCGGTGGACGGCCGCCAGGCCACGTCGACGAGCCGCTCGGACTGCTGCTGCAGCGCGGCCGCGTTGGTGCAGGACTTGCGGTGCACCGAGACGCCGCCCCCGCGGGTGACGAAGCCGAGGATGTCGTCGCCGGGCACCGGGGTGCAGCACTTGGCCAGCTTGACCCAGACGTCGGAGGCGCCTTGCACCACCACCCCCGGGTCGCCGGTGATCCGGCGCTGACCGCGCGTCGGGATGGCGGTCTCGGCGATGTCCTCGACCGCACCCTCCGGGCCACCCAGCGCGGCCATCAGCCGGTGCACCACCGTCGTGGCGGAGACCTGGTTCTCCCCCACTGCGGCATACAGCGCGGACACGTCGTGCAGCCGCATGTCCTTGGCCAGCGTGGCCAGCGCGTCCCCGCCGAGCAGCCGCTGCAGCGGCAGCCCCTGCTTGCGCACCGCCTTGCTGATCGCCGCTTTGCCCGCCTCGATGGCGTCCTCGCGGCGCTCCTTGGCGAACCACTGCCGGATCTTGTTCTTGGCCCGCGGGCTCTTGACGAACGCCAGCCAGTCCCGCGACGGGCCGGCACTCTCCGACCGGGAGGTGAAGATCTCGACCGTGTCGCCGTTCTCCAGCCGGCTCTCCAGCGCGACCAGCTTCTTGTTCACCCGGGCGCCGATGCAGCGGTGGCCGACGTCGGTGTGGATGGAGTAGGCGAAGTCCACCGGGGTGGAGCCGGCCGGCAGCGGAATCACGTCACCCTTCGGCGTGAAGACGAACACCTCCCGGGCGCCCAGGTCGAACCGCAGCGAGTCCAGGAAGTCGGCCGGCTCCTGGGCCTCCCGCTGCCAGTCCAGCAGCTGCCGCAGCCAGGCCATCTCGTCCTGCGCCATCGGCCCGGACAGCGGCGCGTCCTTCTGCTCCTTGTACTTCCAGTGCGCCGCGATGCCGTACTCCGCGGTCCGGTGCATCGCGAAGCTACGGATCTGCAGCTCCACCGGCTTGCCACCCGGCCCGATCACCGTGGTGTGCAGCGACTGGTACATGTTGAACTTCGGCATCGCGATGTAGTCCTTGAACCGGCCCGGCACCGGCGGCCACGTCGCGTGGATCACACCCAGCGCGGCGTAACAGTCCCGGACCGACTCCACCAGCACCCGGATGCCGACCAGGTCGTAGATGTCGGTGAACTCCCGGCCCCGCACGATCATCTTCTGGTAGATCGAGTAGTAGTGCTTCGGCCGGCCGGACACGGTGGCCTTGACCCGGGCCGCCCGCAGCTCGGCATACACCACGTTCACGCACTGGTCCAGGTAGACGTCCCGCTCCGGCGCCCGCTCGGCCACCAGCTTGACGATCTCGTCATACATCTTCGGGTACAGCGTCGCGAAGCCGAGATCCTCCAGCTCCCACTTGATCGTGTTCATCCCGAGCCGGTGGGCCAGCGGGGCGAGCACCTCCAGCGTCTCCCGGGCCTTCTGCTCCTGCTTGTGCGGCGGCAGGAAGCGCAGGGTGCGCATGTTGTGCAGCCGGTCGGCCAGCTTGATGACCAGCACCCGCGGGTCGCGGGCCATCGCGACGATCATCTTGCGGATCGTCTCGGCCTCGGCGGCGTCGCCGTACTTGACCTTTTCCAGCTTGGTCACGCCGTCGACCAGGTGCGCCACCTCGGCGTCGAAGTCGCGCTTGAGGTCCTCCAGCGTGTAGCGGGTGTCCTCGACGGTGTCGTGCAGCAGCGCGGACACCAGCGTGGTGGTGTCCATGCCCAGCTCGGCCA
>JBKOWA010000095.1:0-4920 GCA_046724155.1 Actinomycetota bacterium | reverse complement strand
GTCATGCTGCGCGGCCCGGTCCTCGAGGTGCAGGTGGCCGAGTCGGTCCCGGCTGCCCCGGCCGCCACCGCCCCGGGGTCGGCACCGCCTGGAGCCGGCAGCGACCGCGCCGCCGCCCCGCAGAGCAGGACCCGGCTGCTCGCGCTGGAGCAGGCCACCGACCTGTCCCGGTACGGCCCGGTCGGCGAGTTCGCGCTGCCGCCGCGCTGACCTCGCAGCGCCGACCCACGACGCCGGGAGCCCGCTGAACGACGTCCCGATCCCGGCCGACCGCATCGCAAAGCTGCAGCTCAGCGGCTCGCGGAAGGTCAGCGGAGCGGGTTGTTCGGAGCCTGTGCGCTGAGCGCGAGCACGGCGAACGACGGCAGCCAGTGCTCGCCGACGAACTCGCCACTGACCACGTACGGCAGCGCCGCCGCCAGGTGCACCTCGGCCGACCCGGACAGCACCGCGGACCGCGGGTCGTCGGGGTCGAGCACCGCGGCCAGCCGGCGCAGGCACCAGGCCCGGGACAGGTTCAGCCCGTCGCGGTGCACGCCGTGCGGGTCGGTCCGGTCGGTGACCGGCACCGGTCGCAGCAGCCCGGCGGGCTCGCCGCCGGCCAGCCCGGGCAGGAAGCCGGCCAGCCACCGCCCGTACCGGTCCGCCGGCAGCGCCTGGGACATCAGCACCGCCTCGGCCAGCGCCGGCGAGACGAAGTCGTGCGCGGACGGCTCGAACTGCGCGTTGTACCCGGTGTCCCCGGCGTACCAGCGCTCCGCCGCCGCGTCCGCCTCCTTGACCAGCCTGCCGACCTCGGCCACCCCGTGCAGGTTCGGGACCGCGTCCCCGACCAGGACCAGCGCGAACGCGGTGTTACCGTGCACGCCGTGCCGGATCGGGTACTGCTCGACAGCCAGCCAGTCGGCGAGGTGGCCGGCCATCAGCTCGGCGAGCGGCCGCATCGCCTGCGCCCAGCCGGCCGCTTCCGGGTGGTCCCAGCCGGCCAGCTCGGCGGCCAGGGTGAGCAGCCAGGCCGTACCGTAGGGCCGTTCGAAGCCCGGTCGCTCCGCGAAGTAGGCGGCCTCCGCGGCCAGGTTCGGCCCGGTCAGGTGCTCCCGCAGCACCTCGGTGGCGGCGCCGGCCAGCTCCGGGAACTGCCGGGCCAGCCGGGCCAGCAGCCAGTGCGTGTGCACCGCGGAATGCCAGTCGTAGCAGCCGTAGAAGGCCGGGTGCTCGGTCCGCGGCGGCTTCAGGTCCGCCGGCCCGGTCAGCAGGTACTGCGGCGCGTTCGGGTACTCCCGACCGGTGCCGGCCACCGCCAGCCGCAGGTACTGCCGCGCCACCTGCAGGGTCAGCCCGCCCGCTCCCGCGGTCGCGCCGAGGGACGCGACCGGTGGAGCGTTGTCATGAGATGGGCTCATGTGTCCATCGTCTCAGCCGTCGCGCCGCCGGGGGGCCGCCTCGCCCCGACCGAAACCGTCCAGTAACAATGTGCGGGGAATCTGGGCTGCTGACGCCCGTCGCCGGATGAGGATGTGAATGCCCGTGTGCGGCTTGCTCGGTTTCCTGTCTCACACCGGATTCGCCGTGGTCTGCAAGGACGACATCGCCGGGTCGCTGGACCTGATGCGGCACCGGGGCCCGGACGAGAGCGGCACCTGGAACGACGACGACGCGGTGCTGGGGTTCCGGCGGTTGTCCATCATCGACCTGGAGCACAGCCACCAGCCGCTGCCGTACGACAACGGGCGGTACTGGCTGCTGTTCAACGGGGAGATCTACAACTACCTGGAGCTGCGCGAGCGGCTGGCCCGCGAGCACGGCGCCCGGTTCGAGACCGACGGCGACGGCGAGGTGATCGTCGCCGCCTACAAGTATCTCGGCGAGCGGTGTGTGTCCCAGCTGCGCGGTATGTTCGCGTTCCTGATCTGGGACTCGGTGGAGAAGATCCTGTTCGGCGCCCGCGACTACTTCGGCATCAAGCCGCTGTACCACCTGGCCGACGAGCGCGGCCACTTCTTCGCCAGCGAGAAGAAGTCACTGCTGGCGCTGGCCGGGGACACCGCGCTGAACGGCGCCTCCCTGCAGCACTACCTGACCCTGCAGTACGTGCCGGAGCCGGCCAGCATGCACGCCGCCATCGACCGCATCGAGTCCGGCACCTGCTTCACGGTGCGCAACGGCCGGCTGACCACCCGGCGGTACTTCCGGCCCACGTTCCCGATCACACCGGTGCAGTCCCCCGGCGCGCTGTACGAGAAGATCCGGCAGACCCTGGACGACTCGGTACGGGTGCACATGCGGGCGGACGTCACCGTGGGCGCGTTCCTGTCCGGCGGGATCGACTCCACCGCGATCGCCGCGCTGGCCAAGCAGTACAACCCGAACCTGCTGACGTTCACCGTCGGCTTCGAGCGCCAGGGCTACTCCGAGATCGACGTGGCCGCCGAGTCGGCCGCCGCCATCGGGGTGCAGCACATCACCCGGGTGGTGAGCCCGGAGGAGTTCATGGCCGCGGTGCCGCTGATCGTGTGGTACCTGGACGACCCGGTGGCCGACCCGGCGCTGGTGCCGCTGTGGTTCATCGCCCGGGAGGCCCGCCGGCACGTCAAGGTGGTGCTGTCCGGGGAGGGCTCGGACGAACTGTTCGGCGGGTACGCGATCTACCGCGAGCCGCTGTCGCTGCGCGCGTTCAACCATCTGCCGCGGTCGGTCAAGCGCGGCCTGGCCGTGGTGTCCCGGCGGCTGCCGGAGGGCATGCGCGGCAAGGACCTGCTGCGCCGCGGGTCGATCCCGATCGAGGAGCGGTACTACGGCAACGCCCGGATCTTCCGGGACGAGGAGCTGGACTTCCTGCGCGACCGCGACCCGGCGGTGTCCTACCTGGACGTGACCCGGGAGCTGTACGCCGCCACCCGGCACCTGGACGACGTGACCCGCATGCAGTACGTGGACCTGTTCACCTGGCTGCGCGGCGACATCCTGGTCAAGGCCGACAAGATGACGATGGCCAACTCGCTGGAGCTGCGGGTGCCGTTCCTGGACAGCGAGGTGTTCCGGGTGGCCTCGGCGCTGCCGCTGGAGCAGAGGCTGACCCGGGACACCACCAAGTACGCGCTGCGCCAGGCGCTGCGCGAGGTGGTGCCGCCGCACATCTACGACCGGCCCAAGCTGGGCTTCCCGGTGCCCATCCGGCACTGGCTGCAGGACCAGATGTACGACTGGGCGCGGGCGGTCATCGACGAGTCGCAGACCGAGCACCTGCTGGACAAGGCGTACCTGCGTGACCTGCTGGACGCGCACCGCGCGGGCCCGCACGACTACGGCCGCAAGCTGTGGACGCTGCTGGTGTTCCTGATCTGGCACGGGATCTTCGTGGAGGACCGGATCCGCCCGGAGATCCCGGAGCCGCACTACCCGGTGCGGCTGTGAGCTGCGTCAGATCTGCAGGTAGGGGGCGACGTCGGCGGCGCACTCCGGGCCGTAGGACTCGGCCAGCCGCTCGGCGAACACCAGGGGTTTGACCACGTACTCCTGGGCACCCTCGGTCTCCAGCACCAAGGTGGCCAGCAGCGAGCCGACCTGCGCCGAGCGCTCCAGGGACAGCCCCCAGGACAGCCCGGCGAAGAACCCGGCGCGGAACCCGTCGCCCACCCCGGTCGGGTCCGTCACGTGCGTCTGGCGGGCCACCGGCACGTGGATCGGCTCGATGTCCCGGCCGGTGATCCGCGCGCCGTTCTTGCCCAGGGTGGTGACCCGCACCCGGACCCGCTCCAGCACGTCCGCGTCGGACAGCCCGCTCTTGGACTCCAGCAGGTCCTTCTCGTAGTCGTTGGTGAGCAGGAAGTCCGCACCGTCGATCAGGCCCAGGACGTCCGTGCCGGACATCCGGGCCAGCTGCTGGGACGGGTCGGCAGCGAACGGGTAACCGCGCTGCCGGCACTCCTCGCTGTGCCGCAGCATGGCCTCCGGGTCGTTTGCGCCGATCAGCACCAGGTCCGGGTGGCCGAGCCGCTCGGCCACCGGCCAGAGTTCTACGTTGCGCGCCTCGGCCATGGCCCCGGCGTAGAACGAGGCGATCTGGTTCATGTCGTCGTCGGTGGTACACACAAATCGGGCAGTGTGTGCGATATCGCTCATGTATACCGACTCACAGTCGACGCCGTGCCGCTCCAGCCAGCCCCGGTAGTCGGCGAAGTCGGCGCCCACCGCCCCGACGAGCACCGGCCGCAGGCCCAGCTGCCCCATCCCGAACGCGATGTTGGCGGCCACTCCCCCGCGGCGCACGACAAGCTCATCTACCAGGAAGGACAGTGAGACCTTGTGCAGCTGCTCCGGCAGCAACTGCTCGGCGAACCTGCCCGGAAAGTGCATGAGGTGATCGGTCGCGATCGAGCCGGTAACGGTGATTGCCACGTCGGTCCTCGCTGGTTCGGGGGCGGGGGCGAGAACAGCCTAGTTCGGGTTGGTCGAGTGTCTCTTGAAGCGACGAGAGTCTCTCGAAGCTACCGGGCCCCTTGACGCTACCGGTTGGTGCCGGTGCCCGGGCCCGGTTGGCCGCGTAACCTCCTTTGCATGGACAACCACCCGGATCCCGAGGCGATGGACGAGTACTACTCCGACTGCGCCAACCTCCCGGATCCCCTCCAGCCGCATGGCGACGCCGACGGAGCGCTGCCGGGCCCGCACCCCCCGTGGCGGCCGGTCAGCGTGCCGGAGGACGCCCAGACCATGGCCGACGAGATCGGCCCGTACGTCTGAGCGGCGAGCCGGCCGCCGGGAACCGGGTTCCATCCGGCGGGAACCTGCCGCCGGTGCGTCCCGTCATACCGGGGCTGACGTCCGTCCGGCTTTCCGGGAGGTCAGGATGTCCGAGTTAGCCACCGAGCCCGCCCAGCAGCCGTCCACGCCGCAGCCGTCCGTACGGCGGTCCCCGGC
>JBKOWA010000340.1:0-1933 GCA_046724155.1 Actinomycetota bacterium | reverse complement strand
GGTCGCGGATGGCGCCCAGCGCTGTGGGCACCTCATCGGCGGTCGGCACCAGGGTCTCGACCTCCAGGAACGTGCCGGCCAGCTCGGGCACCGTGACCACGGTGGCGAGCACCGGCCGTCCGGCCCGGTCGAAGCGGTAGTTGGTGCAGTGCTTGGTCAGCTCGACCAGCACGCTCAACCCGAGCCCGCAGAACAGCGTGGCGAGCACCGACCGGTCGGCCACCGACGTCTCGTGCTCGGGCTTGCTACCCGTGCCGGGCACCGCGGCTTCCTTGTACGTCAACCTGCAGGTGCGGAACCCGTCCCGGTCGATGACCCGCAGCCGTAGCTCACGGCCGGTCCCGGTCAGGGCCCGGTCCGGCGTGTCGTAGTAGGTGTCCGAGTAGGTCGCCGGCTCGGCGGCGGCCCGCCGGTCGAGCGCAGCCAGGAGCGCGTCCGGGTCTCGCACCCGCGCCTTCAGCTCCGCCTCGATCACCCGGCCGATCCCCTAGCGCCTGTTGGCTCTTAGACCACGGGCCTACTTCGCAGCCTTCATCTGCTTCTTGAACTGCCGGACCTCCTGTAACGAGCCGGCGTCGGTGATGTCCGCGACCGACCGGTACACCCCGTCGTCGCCGAACATGCCGGCTGCCTCCCGCCAGCCCTCCGGCTGCACCTCGAGCTGCTTGCCGAGCAGCGCCACGAAGATCTGCGCCTTCTGCTTGCCGAAGCCGGGCAGCTCCTGCAACCGCCGGAGCAGCTCCCGGCCGCTGGCGGCATCCCGCCACACCGCCGCGGCGTCCCCGCCGTACTGCTGCCCGATCTGGCGGGCCAGCGCCTGCACCCGCTGCGCCATCGACGCGGGGAAGCGGTGCAGGGCGGGCGGCCGGCTGAAGAGGTCCACCAGCGCCTGGGTGTCCAGCTCGGCGATGTCGGCCGGGTCCAGCGGCCGCCCGAGCCGCTCGGCGAGCAGGTACGGCGCGCTGAACGCCTTCTCCATCGGCACCTGCTGGTCCAGCAGCATCCCCATCAGCAGCGCGAACGGGTCCTTCGACAGCAGCTGGTCCGCCGCCTCGTGCTGTGCCAGGCACAAAGTCATGGGCCCATCCTCGCACTGCCGCCGGTAGCCGGCGGGCGGTACGCGCTGGGTGTGGGCCCGTGCGAGTTGAGTGACCGGCCGGGGGGAGAATTGTCCGATGGGCGCGGAGCAGGCAGTGCCGGTCGTGATGTTGCATGGGCAGCCGGCGACCCGGGTCTGCTGGTGGCCGGTCAAGAGGCTGCTGAACGGGGTTCGGGTGCTGGACCCGGACCGGCCCGGGTACGGCTTCAACCGGCGGCCCGCCACCGACTTCGCCGGCAATGTCGCGTGGCTGCTCGCGATGCTGGACGCCGAGGGGGTGGACCGGGCGGTCCTGGCGGCGCACAGCTGGTCGGCGGGGGTGGCGCTGCTCGCCGCGGCCCGGCACCCGGACCGGGTAGCCGGGCTGGCGCTCATCACACCGATCGGCCCGCACGCCGTGCTGGCGGTGGACCGGGTGCTGGCCGCGCCGCTGGCCGGCGAGGCGCTGTCGTACGCCGCGGTGCGCCTGGGCGGGTGGTGGATGCGGCGGCGCCGGCTGGCCGAGTACCGGACCTACCTGGACCCGCAGGACCTGACGGCGGCCGGGGCCGAGCTGGACGCCCAGTTCGCCCGGCCGCTGTGGCGCAGCTTCCTGGTCGAGCAGCGCGCCCTGGTGCACCAGCTCGCCCTGCTGGACGGCGCCCTGTCCACGGTGGAGAGCCCGGTCCGGATCGTGGCCGGCACCGAGGACCCGGTGATCCCGCGCCGTACGGTGCAGGCGATCCAGCGACGGGTGCCGGCCGCGGTGGTGTCCTGGGTGGACGGCGGCGGTCACGAGCTGCCCCTGCGGTCTCCCGGCCCGGTGGCCGACGCCATCGGTGCGCTGCTGTGACG
>JBKOWA010000538.1:0-3760 GCA_046724155.1 Actinomycetota bacterium | reverse complement strand
CGCATGACCCGGGCGAACACCCGCAGCGCTCGGCCGCGGGCCCCGGCGGGCATGCCGGGCGGCAGCGGGGACTCGGCCAGGAACACGTTGACCATGCGGTTGAGGTACTGGAAGGTCACCGCGACCCCGATCAGCTCGGCGGCCTGGTCCGGCGGGAGGGCCAGCCCGGGGGCGGCAGCCGCGTCCCGGGTCCCGCTCCGCCGCGCCCACCCGGCGAGCCGCCGGACCTCCGGGTCGGCGATCGACTCCAGCCGGTCGCCGACGACCGCGGTGACGTCCGCCCCCGGGAGCAGGCCGTGCAGGGTGGCGCCGTGCACCTCGACGCAGTACGGGCAGGCGTTGCCCAGCGACACCGCGGTCGCCACCGCCTCCTTGGTGGCCCGCTCGACCGCGCCGCTGGCGACCAGGCTCTCCCGCAGCATCAACCAGCTGGCCGCCAGCGCGCCGGGCGCCGGGGAGTGCAGGCTGACCGGCGGGGCGAGCATCCCGAAGTCCCGCTCGACCTGGGCGTAGACCCGGGCCACCAGCCCGGCGGCGGCCCCCCGCCGGACCGGGGTGACTCCGCGGACGTGCACCTGCGCCCGGCGCAGCGCGGTCCTGACGAGCATGCCCATGCCGCGGCCCGCCGGTCAGTCGCCGACCAGGCTGGGCACCAGCCCAGCCACCCCGTTGCGGCCGTTGACCGAGCCGTTCGGGGCCGGCGCGCCGTACTTGACGTCGATCCCGCGCTGCTGGGCCGCCTTGACGATGCCCGGGATGGCACGCTCGGCCAGCGCGGAGACGGTCATCGCCGGGTTGACGGTGACCCCGGTCGGCACCGCCGAAGAGCAGGTGACGAAGATTCCCGGGTGGCCGCGCAGCTCGTGCCGGTCGTCCAGCGCCGAGGTACCCGGGTCGTCGCCGATCCGGCAGGACGACAGCGGGTGCACGGTGTACGCGCCGACCAGGTCGTTGGTCCACGGCGCCACGGTGGCCAGGCCGTCGCGCTCCAGGATCTCCCTGCAGTCGGCGTCGGCCAGCTCCCAGGCCCGCAGCGTCTCGGGCGTCGGGCGGTAGCTCAGCGGGCCGCGGCCGAGCATCTGCTGGGAGATCCGGTAGGCGTTGCCGGTGGGCGGGGGCGGCCCGAACACGCCCTCGTTGTTGTCCTCGATCATCAGGAAGATGATCAGCCAGGACTGCCAGCGCTTGAGCATCTCCTTCTTGTCCGGCCCGAACCAGCTGTGCTCGGTGGCGCCCGGCACCTGGGCCAGGATGGTGCCCAGCCCGGGCGGGAAGTACAGCTGCTCCAGCGAGTACCGCTCGAACTCCGGTAACGAGCCGTCCAGCTTGTCCCAGCAGGCCACGGTCGGGCCCTTGCCGATCTGGTTGGCTGCGTAGGCCAGGCCGTCGCCGCGGGACAGGCCGAGCACCTCGCGCACCCGGTCCTCGTTGAGGACGGCGGTGTTCAGCCGCTCGCCGTTGCCGGAGAAGTAGCGGCCGACGCCGTGCGGCATGGTGCCCAGGTGCGGCTCGGAGCGCTGCAGGATGCACGGCGTGGCGCCGGCGCCGGCGGCCAGCACGACGATCTTCGCCTCGATCACGCCGCTGCCGACCGAGACCCGGTAGTCCTCGTCGTGGATGTTGTTGTAATGGACCCGGTAGCCGCCGTCCTCGGTGCGGGTGAGGTGCTGCACCTCGTGCAGCGGCCGGATCTCGGCGCCGTGCGCGAGCGCCGCGGGCAGGTAGTTGGTGAGCAGCGACAGCTTCGCGTCGAACCGGCAGCCGGCCATCATCCAGTTGCAGTTGGTGCACTTGTCGGTGTCGATGCCGACCGGCACCGGGTTCGCGGTGCGCCCGGAGTGGTTGCAGGCCGCGGCCCACAGCCCGCCGGCGTAGGTCACGTCGTTCCAGGTCTGCTGGCGCACCGGGATCGACTCGGCCACCCGGTCGTACCACGGGTCGAGGGTGTCCCGGTTGATCGACGCCGGCCAGATCCGCCGGCCGATGTTGCCGCGCCGCTCGAAGATGAACCGCGGCGCCCGGGGCAGCGCGGCGAAGTACACCATGCTGCCGCCGCCGACGCAGTTGCCGCCGAGGACGCTCATCCCGTCGCCGGCCACGAAGTCGAAGACCCGGGTGTAGGAGGAGCCGAGCAGGTAGTCGTGGTCGAAGTCCTCGCCCGAAAGCCACGGCCCGCGCTCGAGCACCACGACCTTGGCCCCGCCGGCCGCCAGGTGGTACGCCGCGATCGCGCCGCCGAAGCCGCTGCCGACCACGAGGACGTCGGTGCGTTCGGTGCTGCTCATGCAGGGCTCCCTGATGCGGTCGTGTTCGGGTGGACGGAGGCCAGCTCGCGCCGGTAGGAGTACTCGGGGAAGCGCCACAGGCCGTCCTCGTCCGGCGGGGCGAAGCCCATCGCGACCAGACCCGGGTGGCCCTCGGCCAGCGCCTCGACGGTGTGCCGGTGCGGGGCCACGTCGAAGGCCATGTTGCTGAACAGCGCCAGCAGCACCCAGCCGTCCTTCTCCGGGTGACCGGGTGTGGTCAGCTGCTGCACCAGCCCGGCCCGGTGCTCGAACGGCAGGGCCACGAACGGCGGCACCTCGGCGTCCAGCTCGACGCCGTGCTCCGCGGCGTACGCGGTGGCGTGCCCGTTCAGGGTCTGCGCCAGGTAGCCGAGCATCTCGTTGATGCCGGTCGCCGGGGTCTCCAGCAGCTCGATGGCACCGGCGGCGACCGCGCCACCGCCGGGGCTGACGCCGGCGACCGCGCGGTCGTCCGGCGAACGCTTCTCGCCGGGAATGATGGTGTCCGCGAACGCCTCCAGTGTCATCGTCCTGGCCTGGTGCTCGTCTGGGGTGCCCGATTCCACGGCGGGTCCTCCTGTCCTCGGCGAGGCAACGCGTTTCGCACGCGAGGCTGGCGCGCGGCCAACCCGGGACCGTCCCTCCCTCGCGGGCCCGCCCGGTGGCTGGGCGGCGACCGCCGGAACGGCGCCCGGCGGCATTGGCCTTCGCGCTTCCCGGTGAACTTTTCCCTGGCCGTCTCGACCAATTCTCGGATAGCGCTAGAATTCTGCTAGATTCTCGCTTGAGCGCATTCCCGGCGAAGCCGGCGCAGTGGGACGGCCACCGCTTCGGCTTGCCCTTCGAAGGGCCCGGCTGTTAACCTCTGCATCAACGATAGACGATAGCAGCCGAACGGCGACCCCGCCCCGCGCGACGAGTTTCGGGGCAGTGCGGGGCGCCGCGCTCGGCATTCGGCGGGACCGGTCGGCAGGTGGCGGCCAACGGTTTGCACGCCGCCCGGGGACATTCCGGCGACCTCTCCGCCGAATGGAGACGCACATGGAGAAGACCATCGAGCTGGCCGTCGGTCGGGTCATCGAGGCCATGCGGGAAAACCTCAGCGAGCCGTTCACGGTGGACGACATGGCGCGCACCGCCATGTTCAGCAAGTTCCACTTCTCCCGGCTGTTCCAGCGGGCCACCGGGGTCTCCCCGGGGCGGCTGCTGTCTGCGATGCGGATGCAGGAGGCGAAGCGACTGCTGGTGAGCACCTCGCTGACCGTCACCGAGATCAGCCACCAGGTCGGCTACACCAGCGTCGGCACGTTCAGCTCGCGGTTCCGCACCAGCGTCGGGGTGTCCCCCTCGACGTACCGCCAGCTCGGCGGCTTCACCCCGCCGGTGGGCGTGGACCGGCCGCGGGCCGCCGCCGCGCCCCGGGTGGCGACGCTGCGCGGCGAGGTGCGCTCCACCCAGCCGGACCGGCTCGGGCT
>JBKOWA010000162.1:0-2106 GCA_046724155.1 Actinomycetota bacterium | reverse complement strand
TCCCCGACCCGGCCGGCCACGGTGCCGGCTGCCGTCTCTGCGGCGCGGCCGGCCGCCGGGTCGGGTGCCGGGCCGTCGGCCGGTGCGGGGATGTGCCGCAGGTAGGCCAGCGACCCGATCCGGTTGATGTCGACCAGGTGCCGGGGCGCGGCCAGCCGCATGTTCAGCAGCGGCACCAGGCTCTGCCCGCCGGCCAGCACCTTTCCATCAGGGCCGACCTCGGCGAGCACGGCGAGCGCCTCGTCGAGGTCCGCCGGGCGGTGGTAGGTGAACGCCGGTGGCTTCATGGCTCCCGGTACGCCTCCGGTTCGTCGATGATGATCGCCGCCCCGCCGGGTTCATGCGGGACACCCGCACCCGAGTCTGGCGGGACACCCGCACCCGAGCGGTCATGCGGGACACCCGCACCCGAGACCGCCTGCTGCTCGCGCAGGTAGGGCGGCGCGAGCGCACGCACCGCGTGGTAGGCCACCAGGGTCACGATGGTGCCGAGCGCGATCCCGCTCAAGCTGAAGTTGTCGGTGAACCGCAGCGTGGTGTTGCCGATGGCGATGATGATGCCGGCGGCCACCGGCACCAGGTTGACGGGGTTGCCGAAGTCGACCCCGTTCTCCTTCCAGATCTTGGCGCCGAGCAGCCCGATCATCCCGTAGAGCACCACCGTGATGCCGCCGAGCACGCCGCCCGGTGTGGCCGAGATCACCGCCCCGAACTTCGGTGAGAAGCCGAACAGGATGGCCACCGCCGCGGCCACGAAGTACGCCGCCGTGGAGTAGATCCTGGTGGCCGCCATGACCCCGATGTTCTCGGCGTAGGTGGTGGTCGGCGAGCCGCCGAACAGGCTGGCCAGCGCGGTGCCGAAGCCGTCCGCGCCGATAGCCCGGCCCATCACCGGGTTCAGGTCGGTGCCGGTCATCTCGGCCACCGCCTTGACGTGCCCGGTGTTCTCGGCGATCAGCGCGATCACCGCCGGCAGCACCAGCAGGACGAACGTGAACCGGAAGTCCGGCCAGTGCCACCCGACGATCTCCCGGCCGTCCGCGCCGATCGAGGTGTGCGGCGGAAAGCCGAACCAGTGTGCCGACCGCACGCCGTCCCAGTTCAGCCGCCAGTGCGTGGTCACCTGGCCGGCGGTCGCGTCGAACGCGGTGATCTGGCCGAAGATCCGGTCGAACAGCCAGGACAGGACATAGCCGAAGACCAGCCCGAGGAACACCGCGATCCGGCCCAGGAAGCCGCGGAAGCCCACCGCCATGGCCATCACCGCGAGCATGGTCAGCAGCGCGACCCACTGGTCCTGCGGCCAGTAGATGCTGGCCACCACCGGGGCCAGGTTGAAGCCGATCAGCATGACCACGGCGCCGGTCACCACCGGCGGCAGCACCCGGTACAGCACCCCCGAGCCGGCGTAGTGGATCAGCAGGCCGTCCAGCGCGAGGACCACCCCGGCCACCAGGATGGCGCCGGTGACCTGAGCCGACGTGCCGCCCTGGGCGCGGATCGCGGCGACCCCGCCGACGAAGGAGGCCGAGGTGCCCAGGTAGCTCGGCACCTGGCCGCCGACGATCAGCAGGAAGCAGATCGTGGCGATGCCGCTCAGCATGATCGCGAGCTGCGGGTTCAGGCCCATCACCAGGGGGAACACGAACGTGGCCCCGAACATCGCGATCACGTGCTGGGCGCCGAGCCCGACGGTGCGCGGCCAGGACAGCCGCTCGTCCGGGCGGACCACCGCACCCGGCGGCGGGGTCCTGCCGCCGTACACCACCTGCCACCCCTGCAGAGCCATCGTTCGCTCCTCTCCACCCGGAGCCGGTCCGTCCGGGCCGGTCCATCTGGAGCCGGCCCGTTGCACCCGGCTGTGGCATTAGTGTCGAAGGGCACAAAGGTAATGCCCGGGCCGATCTCATCACGCCGGATTGCGTGATCGCGATCCCGCCGGGGCATGCCGGAGCGGGCGGGGAGGTGCAGCCGTGCGGACGTACCCGGGCGCCGCGTCGGCCGCGCTGGCGCCGGTGCTCGCCGGGCCGCCGCGGCCGGTCAGCGTGGGCGCGGTGACGCCCGCCGCGGTCTACCTGCGCACCGGCCATCCCGGCTGCCCGGCGC